>NZ_JBVVQT010000001.1:0-125926 GCF_055811595.1 Mesorhizobium sp. WSM4814 | reverse complement strand
AGGCAGGCGGACCGGTATTCGACATCTCCAAGGTTCGTGATGTGAGCCCCGAAGCACGCGCGGCGGAGCACTGGCAGACTTATGTGTCGCGTCTTGAGGCCCAACCGGGAATCATCGTCGCCCAACAAAGGGCGAGTGGCGGACATTTCTACATTTCCGGCCTGAGAGATCCGCAGGCCGCCGACCCGCAGGCTCTGCTGTCCGGAACGGAGGTTGATCCGGCTCGCGTTCATTCGCAGTGGCAATTCTATCAGAGCCTTGATCCGAAGTTCGTGGTGAAGCGGCTGATGGCGTCGCTGGTCCCGCCGGATTCAGTACGATTTTCGATCATCAAGGATCGCATCGTTGTCGTGGGCGAGGCTCCTGCCGCCTGGATAGATCGGGCGCGGGTCGCCGCCCAACAACTGGCCGCGGACGGACTCTCTCTGGAAATTTCCGAGCTGCGCGAGGTGACCCCTCAGGAACTCACGCATTTGAGGGAGGCTATTCAAGCGGTCGACATTTTCTTCGATTCTGGCAAGGCTGTACCGGGACCAGAGCAACTGCCAGTTCTCGACCAATTGGCGAATCAATTGAAGGAATTGGCCAAGGACGCCCGCAAGGCAGGCGTAACAGCACAGTTCATGTTGACCGGCCATTCGGACGCCGTGGGCCGTGAGACGGCCAACGCGTCGATCAGCGCCGCCCGCGCCGAGACAGTTCGTGCGCTTCTCAAGAAGCGCGGCGTTGCTCCGGAATCGCTTTTGGTTCGCGGCGCGGGCACTTTTGAGCCGGCGGAGACTGAGAATAGCCGAACCGGGAGCTCCGCCAATCGCAGAGTTTCGGTTACGGTAAACTTCCACTAGGGCCCAGGTTATTGCAAAAAAAGATCTGCATGTTGGGCGGGTTCGCTGTCGGAAAGACGAGTCTGGTTCGCAGGTTTGTGCAAAGCATCTTTTCAGAAACCTACTTGACCACGGTGGGAGTGAAAATCGACAAGAAGAGTGTTGTACTGCCGGATAAAACCGTGGATCTGATTTTGTGGGATTTGGCCGGCGAAGACGATATCGGCTCATTCCGCGTCAGCTATGTGCGAGGTGCGAGCGGGCTCGTGCTTGTCGTCGATGGAACCCGCGCCGCTACTCTTGCCGTGGCGCTCACGCTGCGCGAGCGGGCCGAGGCCGAATTCGGCGCCATGCCGTTCGTATTACTGTTCAACAAATCCGATCTGGCCGATCGGTGGGCAATACCGGATAGTGAGATTAACGAACTGAGGCAACTTGGATGGCAAATCTATCTAACAAGCGCGCTTTCAGGTGAACATGTTGATGATGCATTTCGTCAGCTTGCTTCGATGGTCACCAAATAGACCATGCATGGATTGCCAAGAGAAGTCAAAAGCTGGATTTACGATTTCTTCTACAACGAGAACTCTGTCGCATATCTCAAAATTGACGCCCAGCTTTGCATCGCTGCGAAGGGCGGCAGTGTTGAACATTACGGCCTATCATCACTTTGCATTGGCAAGCCCGTTGCCGAGCAGCTTGCGTTCATGGAAGGTTTGCTGCCTTGCCCGGAGCTTCCATATCATATGGCCATGGTCGAACTGCCCAGCGGGCGTGTCGCGGACCTTCATCTTTTTGCTGGCAATGCCTGCGTATGGCTGCTCTTTCTTGACGCCACTGCCGAACGCGACAACAGGCAGCGGCTTCAACAGAAGGCTTATGAAATGACTCTCCTGCAAGAGAGGGAGCGTCAACTCAACGAAAAATTACAATTGACGAACGAGGCGTTGAGGCAGAGCCAAGAGGGATTGTCGCGTGAATACCAGCGCGCCGAAAGCCTGCTCCTCAACATTCTTCCGGCGTCGATCGCGGAGCGGTTAAAAGCGGACGAACAAATTGCAGACAACCACGCTGAGGTGAGTGTGCTTTTTGCCGACATCGTCGGCTTTACAGAAAGAGCGCGGAGCGTCGGAGCCGAGACGACGCTCGCTATGTTAAATTACTTCTTCAAGGCGGCGGATCTGCTCTCGGAACGATACGGCTGCGAAAAGATCAAGACAATCGGCGATTGTGTGATGGTGGTCGCTGGCCTGCCCGCCGCGCGATCCGATCATGCAGAAGCCCTTGCGCACTATGCACTTGAACTGCGGAAGGCGGTTAAGCTCGAACGCTTCGCGGGACAACCGCTAAGACTCAGGATTGGAATTCACTCAGGGCCAATCGTCGCGGGCGTCATAGGCAAAAGGCGGTTTGCCTATGACCTTTGGGGCGAGACCGTTAATCTCGCCGCACGTATTCAAACGTCAGCGGAGCCCGACGAAATCCGTATTTCGGATGCAACTCGCAAACTGCTTGGACCAAATTTTGCTTGCGACCCACTCGCGGAAACGGAATTGCGTGGTACAGGTCGTGTGCGAATGTGGCGGCTCCCGGCCTGATTTGCCGGGCTACTTCACGTCCGATTTAATAAACTGCTGCAGTTCCGGGTCTTCGGCCTGCCGAAGAGTTCCACCGAAGGCCCCTCTTCCCAGATCTTTCCGTGATGCATGAAAATCGTTGTGGTCGCCACCCGGCGGGCAAAACCCATCTCGTGGGTGACGAGCAGCATGGTCATTCCGTTACGGGCGAGCGTTTCCAGCACGTTCAGCACCTCCTCGGTCAGTTCCGGATCGAGCGCCGACGTCACCTCGTCGAACAGCATCACCTTGGGACGCATGGCGAGCGAGCGGGCGATCGCCACGCGCTGCTGCTGGCCGCCGGAAAGCTGGTCGGATAGGCGTCGAACTTCTCCGACAGGCCAACCATGCCGAGAACTTCCTCCGCAGTGGTTTGGCTTCAGCTTTCGACACCAATTTGACGATCCGCGGCGCCAGCATGATGTTTTCGCCCACCGTCAGGTGCGGAAAGAGATTGTAGCTTTGGAAGACGATGCCGACATCGGTGCGCAGCTTGCGCAACTCTTTCGGGTCTCGGCCAACGGCGTGGCCGGCAACTTCGATGCGGCCGGAATTGATCTTTCCAGTCCGTTGATGCAGCGCAGAAGCGTGCTTTTTCCGGAACCGGAGCAGCCGATCAACGCAAACACGTCACCCCGATTGACGACAGCGAGACGCCCTTGAGGACTTCGACAGCTCCGAAGCTCTTGTGGACATTATAAATAAGCACTTCCGGCATGGAGCCTCCTTTCCAGCAGACGCGACAGCTGGGACAATGGATAGCAGACGACAAAGTAGAGAGCCGCGACTGCGAGAAAAACGCGGAACGGCTAAAACGTCGCGTTGTTGATGAGTTGCCCGAGGCGGCGAGCGAGCCTTACGAAGCCGGCTGGGCGCGGGAAGCGATCATCTTCGTGCGCGCGCTGAGGTCGCCGGTCGGACGCGCCCCGACAGCCTGGGTCGAAATATCGCCCGACGGCATGCACTGGGTGCGCGAAGGCACAAGCCTGGAAATGCCAACCGCCAAGGACGGTGTTGCGGCTGCCCGTCTCGGCCATTTCGGCAACTGGCTGCGGCTCACCGCTCGTTTCGAAGAGGGTGCCGAAAGCACTGTTTTGGTTACGCTTCATCTCAAGGTGTGAGCCTGCTTCGTCTGAGGAGGCAGGCCTGTAGCCTATGCCTCTGTAGTGATCTCGCACCGGCCTCAAGGCGCGAGCAGCAAGACCCGCAATGGCTCACCTTTTTTGAATTCAAGGCGAGGAAGGTTGGTTAAACAGCTGACATTGCGGCTCGGCAAGGCGCAGCAATCTTGCTAAGATCGGCGGTGGGAGGAGACGGGCATGCAATCGCTGCCGATAGCCCATCCTGGCGTAGCCAAGACGACAGCCGACGCATCGCTTCCACTCGCCTATTCCACCGCGACGCTCTGCTGGCTCCTGTCCGCCGGCGTCTACATCGCAGCCAAGTGGGTCGCCCCCGAGTTGCCCCCTTGGGCGCTCTGCTTCTGGCGGCTGGCGCTCGCCTGCGCGATCCTGCTGCCTATCGTCCATCATCATCACGGGGCGATGCTCGCACTGATCCAGTCCCGGGCGATCGAGGTGCTGGCCATCGGCGCCATTGGGCTGACCCTCTGTCAGGGCATGATCTACACGGGCCTCAATTACACCGACGCGACGACCGCCGGCATCATCATGGCGCTGTCGCCGATCATGACCATGGTGCTTGCCCGCTTCGTGCTCGGCGAGCCCCTCGGCATCTGGAAGGCGCTTGGCGCGCTGCTCGCTTTGGTCGGGATGGTGGTGATCGTGGCGCGCGGCGACCTTACCGCCCTGATGCGGCTCCAGTTCAATCCCGGCGAGTTGTGGATCGTCGGCAGCGCGTTTTGCTGGGGCCTCTACACCGTGCTGCTGCGTCGCGCCAAATTCGCCATCGAACTGCTGCCGACGGTGGTCCTGCTGCTGGGGGCCGGCGCGCTGGCCGCACTGCCCCTCTATCTCTGGGAGCTGTTTTCCGGCGAGCGTTCGGCGCTGCATGCGAACGGCCTTCTGGCACTCGCCTATGTCGCTGGCCCGGGCGGCGCGCTGATGTATTACCTCTACAACCGCAGCGTCGAGACGCTTGGCGCCGGGCGCGCCAGCATGCTGCTCTATCTGCAGACTGTCTTTGTCGCCGTGCTCGCTTATCTTTTCCTAGGCGAAAGCTTGCACGACTACGACCTCGCCGGCGCCGCCTTTATCGTCGCCGGCCTGCTGCTCGCCACCGCGATCAAGCCGAGGCAGCGCACGGCCCATGTCGCGTAGGGATACCTCTCCCGCTACGCCTCTCACCTTCTGAGATACAGCCATAGTGTCGTCGGCGCCAGGATCGCGGTCAGCGCCACCGGCGCGATCAGGGCGAGGACGACCTGACTGAGTGTCGCCCCGCCACCCATCAACCCGCGCAGCGCCGTCGTCATCAGTGACACCGGATTGACTTCGACGAAGGCCCGCAGCCAGTCCGGCATGGTCCCGGGGTCGACCATGATGTTTGAGGCGAAGACGAGCGGGAACAGGAAGGTAAAGCCGAGCGTCATCACTGTGGTTGGCGTGCGGATCAGCAGGCCGAGCACGATGAATACCCAGCCCATGCCGAACCCGATGGCGATCAGCATGGCGAAGGCGGCAAGCACGCCGAGGATGCCCGCCTCCGGCCGGTAGCCGAGGATCAGCCCGATGATGAGAATGATCGAGGCGGCAATCAAATGGCGCAGGATGTCGCCTACCATCAGACCGGCGAACGGAGAGAGCGACCAGATCGGCAGCGATCGGAAGCGGTCAAACAAGCCCTTGCCGAGGTCGGTCGACAATCCCATGCCCGAATAGACTGCGTTGAACACCACGGTCTGAACCAGGATGCCGGGCAGGAAGAACTGCAGGTATTCGCCAGGCGAACCGGCGAGCGCACCGCCGAAGACGAAGGTGAACAGCAGCGTGAACATGATCGGAGTCATCACCAAGTCGAACAGTTGCTCCGGCACATGCTTGAATTTCAGCACCGCGCGCCATCCGAAGACCAGCGCGTTGGAAAGGGCTGATGGGGATCTCGGTCGGGCAACCCTTTGCAGCCGCTGCAGGGATGTCGTGTCGATCATGGCTTGTCGTCCTTCCGGCTTTCACCCCAGTCTCGGCTGGCCCGTCAGCGCGAAGAAGACCTCCTCAAGGCTGGGTTGGCCCATCGAGAAATCCGACAGTTCGATGCCGGCAGCGACCAGGTCGGCGAGCGCCTCGTTGGCGGCCTTCGCCGTGCCGGCAAGGACGGAGAGTTCCGCGCCCTCGGCACTGCGTTGGACAGGGTGCTCCAGCCGGCGTTCCAGGATCGACGCCGCCTGGTCCAGCCGCGCAACATCGGCGAGCGCGACATGGAGAAACCCGGAGCCGGTGGCCGCCTTCAATTCGCGGCTGGTGCCCTCGGCAATCTTCCTGCCGTGGTCGATGACGGCGATGCGGGCCGCGAGTTGATCGGCCTCTTCGAGATATTGCGTGGTGAGCAGGATGGTGACGCCGGCCTCGGCGAGGCCGCGGATCATGCCCCAGACATCCTTGCGGGCGTTCGGATCGAGGCCCGTGGTCGGCTCATCGAGGAACAGCACGCCCGGCGTGACGATCAGCGAGGCGGCTATGTCGAGCCGCCTTCGCATGCCACCCGAATAGTCCCTCACCTGCTTCGTCGCCGCTTCGGACAAGCCGAAAGCCGCGAGCAGGTCGTCCGCACGGGCTTTTGCGGCGCGACCGCGAAAACCCCAGAGTCGGGCGAGCAGGACGAGGTTCTCCCGGCCCGTCAGGTCCTCGTCGAGCGAAGCGAACTGCCCGGTCATCGCGATTGCCGCACGGACCTCGTGCGGGGCCTGCACGAGATCGTGCCCCATCACGGTCGCGGAGCCGGCGTCGGGGCGCGACAGCGTCGCAAGCATCCGCATCAGCGTTGTCTTGCCGGCGCCGTTCGGACCCAGTATAGCGAAAATCATGCCGCGCGGCACATCGAGGTCGATGCCATCGACGGCACGCAGCTTGCCGAAGGTTTTGACCAGGCCGCGGGCGGAAATGGCTGACTGGGCAAGGCCCGTGGCGGGCACAGCCATAGGAGAAGTATCGTTCATGCAATCATCCGGCAGTCGCAAATGAAGGCCAACCTCGGCGCAATGGCTGCGTCGCCAGTTCCTCTGCAGGCTCATGAGCTTACCGTCTGGCTTATCGTCATGCCAGAGGCTCCGACCATCTGCCCGGCCGCCGAACTGTAGCGCCGGTCAGATCATATGTCGGCTACGCCCCTGGGGTTTTCTCACTCGATCACGGCACAGGCCTGACGTTTTCCGGCATCGCCGGCAGGCTGGCTTTTGTAGTCGTCCTCCCCACCGTGGATCATCAATGCCTTGCCTCGTATCGCCGTTTCTCCACCATCCAGCTTGACCATGCTGTTGAAAACCTGAGCACGCAAAACGCCGTCGGCGCCGACCCGCTGATTTGGCATATCGCCCGCGTGCGGGCCTTTTCCGGCGAGATATCCATGTTCGGCATTCGTCGGATTGAAGTGCCCACCGGCCGAGTCATGGCCGGTCTGATGATCGCACTTTCCGGTCTCATGAACATGGAACGCAACCAATTCGCCCGCCGGCAGTCCCGTCACCTGCAACTCTATCAGCACACCCTGCGCCGTCTCGGTCAGCGTGGCCGTTCCGTTCTTCTCGCCGGCCATGTTAACGAATTCGGCTTTCGCGGTCGCTGCGTCCTGCGCCGCTGCAGGCATCGCGACCGCCAGCGCCAAACCTGCTGTTGCAACCAATTTTCTCATCGACTCGGCCTCCGGTTGTCCAAGGCATCCAAACAATAACGGGGCCTCTTCGTTCCATCGGGGAATTGAGTTTTTGTCTCCGGCACGGCCGCCAGGGAAACGACGCCGACACTTTTTTCGACGTGTCTCAGTTACACCAATTCGAAGAGTTGCGCGGTTTGCCAGCCCGCCAGCAGTATGATGAGAGTACCAACGAGCCTGAGAAGCGTCTTTTCTGCGATCGACTTCACCATCAATCCGGCCATCGGCGCTGCGATCACCCCGCCAAGGACCAGGCCGGCAACGGCGATCAGATTTTCTGTCAGTCCTCCTGCCTCCGCCCAATGGCCCGTTAACAACGCAAACAGGAAGGTCAGAGACACCGACAACGTGGTAAGGAACTCGGTGGCATTTACCGTACCAATAACGTAGCGGGGCGTCCCGCCAAAACCGAGAAGGCCCGTCGTCACGATGGGTCCCCATCCGCCACCCCCTGCCGCATCGAGAAACCCACCACCAAGTCCAAGCGGAGGCACCACGGCTGCAGGCACCGGATTGCTTGGGATCCGCCGGAAGGAACGGAACAGGAGCCAGGCTCCGACGAGCGCAAGATATGTGGTCACATATGGCTTCATGACGGCCCCCTCAAACGAGGTGAGCACAAAAGCGCCGAGAACGCCGCCGAGCACGCCAAACGGCATCAACCGCCAGAAAAGCTTCCAGTCGATATTGCGGTGATAGAGGTGAGCCGAACCCGAGGCCGCCGTGGTGAACAGCTCAGCCGCGTGAACTGAAGCCGAAGCGTGCGCAGGAGACACGCCAAACCCCAGCAGTGTTGTCGAGCAAACCACGCCGTAGGCCATGCCGAGAGCGCCGTCCACAGCCTGAGCTAAAAACCCTACGATCACAAAAAGAAAGAATTCCTGCATTTGGCTCTCCAACAAAGCGCGGTCGTACTCGACGAAAGAGAAACCTGCTGCCTAAAACGCATGCAATCTTCATGCTTCCACAACTCACCAAACGCCTGGCATCGATAATGGGACGACGAACGGGAAACTGTCCACCCGATCGACGCCTTTCTCCGCACCCGCTGCGATCGAATAGCACTGCGCCCACCTCCCCTGACCTGAGGTTTTGGGGTAGCGCACCTTTCGCGAGCGATACCGCGTTCGACATCTTTAGGTCCACAATCGAACTGGTGGCGCGGGGCGGCGCTTATTCACGACTAGGCGCGGCTCCCGACTGCCGCGATGGCTTTGTGTCGCGCTTTGGCGTCAGTTCCGCCCCGGGTTGCTCGTTCAGTCGTTTCTTGAGGATGTCAACCAGGCTGACGGTGACCGCAATCACCGCAGGGCCAAGAACGAGCCCGGATGCTCCGAACAGGACGATGCCACCGACAGCACCGACAAAGGCGACCACCGTGTGGAGCCGCAGCCGGTTCCCGACAAGTATCGGATAGAGCAGATTGTCGATGCCGGCGACAACCACGCCGCCCCAGACGGTCAGGATCGCCGCGCTCGCCCAAGCCCCCTCCAGCGCGAGATAGATCGCTGCGGGCACCCAGATCACGAATGCGCCGAGCACCGGCACGATGGCAAGAAGTCCCATTGCCAGGCCCCAGAAGACCGGAGTGGGCAGGCCGAGCCACCAGAAAATCAGGCCGCCCAGCGTCCCCTGCACAGCTGCGACAAGCACGGTGCCTATCAGGATCGCATGGACCGTCTCGGCAAGCCGGGACAGCGTGTATGCCGTCTCCGCGGTACGCAGGGGCGAGAGACGCTCGATCCCGCGCAGGGCGGATTCACGGTCCCGCAGAAAATAGAACAGCAGATAGAATGTCAGCACGAACATCACGGCCTGATTGATCGAGCCGCGCAACAGCGATGTGCTTTGTGCCGTCAGCCATTGAACAAATGCGGCGACCGTGCCGGCCGGATCGATTTGGTTCTCGATCCACTGGGCAACCGCCGAAAGCCTGGGATAGCCCGACATGAAGGCATCTGTGTTCCAGCCCCGGATGACCTCCTCCATATAGGTGGCGCCATTTACCGTCTCGCGAACAAGCTGCTGGGCCACGAAGATGAGCGGCAGGCCGACCGCCACCGCCGCGATGCTGACAGACATCAGTGCAGCCAGGTTTTTGTTCCTGAGCCTTTCCTCGACCTGTCGATGAGCCGGATACAGGATGATTGCCAACACCACCGCCCAGGTCAGTGCGGGCAAAAAAGGCAACGCCAGGAGATAACAGACATACAGGCCGATCGCCGTCGCGGCGACGATGCCGAGCAATCTCATTTGCTTCATATCGGGCATCTGTTTCAGGTCGGGCATCTCTCGCCGCCTCGCAAACCAAGCGAGACTAGTGGATTTTCTGACAAAATGGCAGCTTCCGTCGTCGCACCCCCTACTGCCAAGCCGCTGTCGAGCGTGACGAAATTGGCCATTTCTCGGTCATTGGGCTGGCTAGGCCGGTTGGGCGCCCGTCCGCGCTGCCAGCACCACGACGGCCTGCCGGTCGTGGATGCTCTGACCTACGGCGGTTCTACATCTCGCTCGCGGCAGCGCAGCTTCACAGGGCCAAAAAGAAAAAAGGCCGGACTGTTAAAGTCCGGCCAGGCATGAAGGTTCAAAACCTCCAGAGGGGAACGCGCCGGACGCAATGGGAGGAAAACATCCGACGCAATGCTCATATGGGTCGGCACGGATGACGTTTCAACGACATGGGGTGGGCCACATCGGCCGCTCCATAGAGCCACCCGGGCCCATGGGTGCCGCCACAAAAGGAGCCCTGGCGTTCTCAATCGATGTCGAAGGACACGCCTTGGGCCAGCGGCAGCGCCTTGGAAAAGTTCACCGTGTTGGTGGCGCGCCGCATGTAAGCCTTCCAGGCGTCGGAACCGCTCTCGCGGCCGCCGCCGGTCTCCTTCTCGCCGCCGAAGGCGCCGCCGATCTCGGCCCCCGACGTGCCTATGTTGACGTTGGCGATGCCGCAGTCGGACCCGTCGACGCCGAGGAAGCGCTCGGATTCCTGCAGGTCGCGGGTGAAGATCGACGACGACAGCCCCGCTCCGACCGCATTGTGCTCGTCGAGCACGGCGTCGAAGTCCGAGTATTTCATCACGTAGAGGATCGGCGCGAAGGTCTCTTCCGTCACCGGCGAGACCTGCTCGGGCATCTCGACCAGCGCCGGACGAACGTAATAGGCGTCGGGATGGCCATTCTCGACCCGCGCGCCGCCGGTGACCTTGCCGCCGTGAACGGCGGCTTCCTTCAACGCATGCTGCATGCTGTCGAAGGCTGCCATGTCGATCAACGGTCCGACCAGCGCTGATGTCTCCAGCGGATTGCCGACAGAGACGCTTTCATAGGCCTTTTTCAGGCGCGGAACGAGTTGGTCGTAGACGCTCTCATGCACGAACAGGCGCCTGAGCGTCGTGCAGCGCTGGCCGGCGGTGCCCATGGCGCCGAAGGCGACGGCGCGCAAGGCCATGTCGAGATCGGCCGTCGGGCAGACGATGCCGGCATTGTTGCCGCCGAGCTCCAGCACGGCGCGGGCAAAGCGCTTCGCCAGCCGTGGACCGACATCCCTGCCCATGCGGGTCGAGCCGGTGGCCGAGACCAGCGGCACATCAGGATGATCGACCAGAATTTCGCCGACGGCGCGATCGCCGATCAGCACCGAAATCAAGCCTTCCGGAGCATCGCCGAAACGTTCTGCCGCACGCTTGAAGATCGCCTCGCAGGCGAGCGCCGTCAGCGGTGTCTTTTCCGACGGCTTCCAAACCACCGCGTCGCCGCAGACCAGCGCCAGCGCGGCGTTCCACGACCACACCGCGACCGGGAAGTTGAAGGCCGAAATCACGCCGACGACGCCCAGCGGGTGCCAGGTTTCCATCATGCGATGACCCGGGCGCTCGGTGGCGATGGTCAGGCCGTACAATTGCCGGGAGAGGCCGACGGCGAAATCGCAGATGTCGATCATCTCCTGCACTTCGCCGAGCCCTTCGGACGGGATCTTGCCGACCTCGATCGACACCAGCCGGCCAAGCTCTGCCTTGTGCGCGCGCAGTTCCTCGCCTAGCAGCCGCACCAATTCGCCGCGCTTCGGCGCCGGCACCAGCCGCCATGCCTGGAAGGCTTTATGCGCCCTGTCGATGGTCTCTGCCGCACCGGCCGGTGAGATCGTCTTCAGCGCGGCGATCTGCTCACCCGTCACCGGGCTGCGCACGATGAGATCGCCGCCTGAAAGCGCAGCCTCGGCAACGCCCAGTTTCGCCAGCAGCCCGGCTGTTTCCTTCGCAATCGTCATTTTCTTTCCCTTTCAGACCCGTCGCTCAACTATGCATGTCGCCCAAAAGCATGCCCTCGGGCCTGACCCCAAAGTGCGCAGCGGTTTTGGGACATGCACCCTTGCACCATGCCGTCCCTGCACCGATCGGCACATCAGGCGCTGTCATGGCGTGGCATTACTCGTTTCAGGGAAAAATCGCCACCCCGGCATGGTCTAAGCCAAAGGCAGACCGTTGAACCAGCGAGTCGTCTCAGCGCGCTGCCTGCGCGCCCCGCACGGCGCCTTCCTTCATCAGGCGGTCGATGTGCATGCGGATATGGGCGGCCTCGGCGGCCGTATTGGCAAGCGCAATGGCGCGGTCGAAGGCGATGCGCGCCTCCTCACCACGACCGAGCTGCATCAGCAGGCCACCCCTAAGGCCGAAGAAGTGGAAATAGCCGGAAAGCCTTTGTTCCAACGGCTCGATCATGGCAAGTGCGGCTTCCGGCCCGCGCACCTTGGCGACCGCGACGGCGCGATTGAGCGTCACCACCGGCGACGGCTGCATCTGCTCGAGCAGGCTGTAGAGCAGCTCGATCTCGTTCCAGTCCGTGTCCTCGGGCCTTTCCGCGCGCGCATGCAGGGCGGCGATCGCCGCCTGCACCTGGTAGGGACCGGGCTTGTGGTGGCGCAGCGCTTTGTCGACCAGCGCCAGCCCCTCGTCGATCATCTTGCGGCTCCACAGGCTGCGGTCCTGGTCTTCGAGCAGCACGATTTCGCCGTTCTCGTCGAAACGCGCCGGCGCACGCGCATGCTGAAGCAGCAAGAGCGCCGTCAGGCCCATGATCTCCGGCTCGGTCTGGAACAGCCTGAGCAGCAGCCGGGCCAGCCGGATCGCCTCTTCGCAGAGCGGCGCGCGCGCCGGCGCCTCGCCGCTGTTGGTCGAATAGCCTTCGTTGAAGATCAGGTAGACCATGGCGGCAACCGCGGCGAGCCGTTCGGAGCGCTCGACCGCGCCGGGCGTCTCGAACGGCACGCCGGCATCGGCGATGCGCGCCTTGGCACGGGTGATGCGCTGCTCCATGGCGCTTTCGCCGACGAGAAAGGCGCGGGCGATCTGCTTGACGCTCAGGCCTGAAACGATGCGCAACGCCACGGCGATCTGCTGCGTCGCCGGCAGGTCGGGATGACAGCAGATGAACAGCAGCCGCAATATGTCGTCGCGGTAGTGCGCGCCGTCCAGCCGTTCGGCGATATCGGTTTCGGCATCTTCCAGATCGGAGATCTGGTGCTCTTCCGGCAGCGGCGCCTGCTTGGCACGCTTGCGCACCGCGTCGATGCCGCTGTTGCGGCCAACGAAGATCAGCCAGGCCGCCGGGTCGCGCGGCGGGCCGTTTGTCGGCCAGTTCTTCAGAGCGCGCAGGCAAGCGTCCTGGAAAGCTTCCTCCGCCGCGTCGAGATCGCGGAAGTAGCGCAGCAGCGCGCCCATCGCCTGTGGGCGGGCGGTGCTGATCGCTGTGCTGATCCAGGTAAGGTCGGTCATGCTGAAACCTTGGCGGGATTGAAGAGCGAAACCGGCCGTATCTCGTAGGAGCCGCCGCTCGGGTTGACCTCGGAAAGCTCGCGCGCAAAGTCGACGGCCTCGTCGAGATCGGCGCATTCGAGCGTGTAGAAGCCGAGGAACTGTTCCTTGGTCTCGGCAAACGGGCCATCGATGACGACCGATTCGCCTTTGACCTTTCTCAGCGTTGTCGCAGCGGTCGTCGGCAGCAGCCGCGCCACCGGGCCAAGCCGGCCGGCCTGAGCGTATTTTTCCTGCACGCCCAGGAGTTTTTCCATGACGGCATCGTCCTGATCCTTGCTCCACGAGCAGACGACGTCTTCGGAGGCATAGCAGAGGATTGCGTAGAGCATGGGTGCGTCCTTTTCTCTGTCAAAGGACGAAACAGTAGGACCGATCCCGACACAACGTCGATAAAAAAAATCACGTGCTGCGAGCACAATGAAGGCCTGTGGCTGCTCTGTTCGGTTCAGCTTTCCTGCACCTTCAGCCATCTCAGAACGACGGCTTCTTCGTCATCAAGGCCGGCTATCGATCGCTTCCGCTTGTTCGCATCCGCCATTTCGCTGAGCAGCCGACCTTCGGACCAGGCTTCGAAAACCTGTGGGTGGATGTAACAGCTGCGGCAGATGGCGCGCGTGTTGCCCAGCCGCTCGGCCACCTTGTCGATGACGCCGTTCATCACCCGCTTCTGTTGTGCCTGGCTTTCGGGTCGTTCGGTTTGCGCAAACAACGACGCCGCATGGATGGTGCCGCCCCAGGTTCGGAAATGCTTCGAGCTGACATCTGCCCCTGCCGTCTCCCTGATATAGCGGTTGACGTCGTCGGAGCGGATTGGTCGCCTGCTTCCGTCCTCGTCGAGATACTGGAACAGCTTCTGGCCCGGCAGATCCTGCGCCCCGCGCACAATCCTGGCGATCCGGCGATCGACGAGCTTCAGCTTCCATTCCTTGCCGGACTTGCCCTTGAAAGCGAAACGCAGACTCGAGCCTTTGATGTCGACATGGCGGTCGCGCAGCGTGGTCAGCCCAAAGCTGTTGTTGTCGCGAGCGTAGGCGGCATTGCCGACGCGAATCATCGTGTTGTCGAGCAGCCAGACCACAGCGGCGACAACGCGTTCCAAGGGCAGGCCGTGACGGCGCAGGTCGGCGTCGATCTGGCGTCGCAGTTCAGGCAGACTCTCTGCAAAGGCAACCAGGCTCGAATATTTGACGCCGTCGCGCTCCTCGGCCCATTGCGGATGATAGCGATACTGCTTGCGTCCGCGCTGGTCTCGGCCGGTCGCCTGGATGTGACCGTCAGCAACGGGCGAAATCCACACATCCGTCCACGCCGGTGGGATGGCGAGCGCCTTGATGCGGGCCATGGTGTTCTCGTCGACGCCCTGCCCGTCAGGTCCTTTGTATGAAAATCCCCTGCCGGTCCTGAAACGGCGGATACCGGGCTCGGTATCGGTGACATAGGTGAGCGAGGCTCGATCGGCCGAGGCCTCTCCGCCATTCTTCGGCGCCCCGTTTTTTGGTGCACCCTCCTTGGCAGCCGACCGGCCAGTCGACGATCCGGATTTGTCCAGCATGTCCTCTCCACGAGAAATTTTCCCGTAGATAAGCGCAGCAACGGCTGCTGGTTCCGCGTGTGGCTTTCAGAATGATGTCAGCGCACCGCAGGTGCGTTCGACGGGCCGTCTCTGTCTACCTTCGGCGCCTACAAATCGATCGCTGCCTCGCTTGCCGTCATGCCTTTTCCAGCACGACCGGAATGACGTCGACCGCCTGCTCGCCGACCTGTCCGCCCGTCGTCTTCAGGACGCCGACGATCGGCGCTACATCCGAATAGTCGCGGCCGTGGCCAACGGTGATGTGGTCGTTGCTTGCCCGCATGCCGTTGGTTGGATCGAATTCCTGCCATCCGGTGTCGCGCCCGCACCACACCTTGACCCAGGCATGCATGGCGTCGGCCCCTTCCAATCGCGGTTTTCCGGGCGGCGGAATGGTGCGCAGGAAGCCGCTGACATAGCCGGCGGGGATACCGAGGCCGCGCAGGCCGGCGATCATGATGTGCGAAAAATCCTGGCAGACGCCCCGCTTCAGGCTGAAAGCATCGCTCGCCCGGGTCTGCACCGTGGTCGCCTCGCCATCGTAGGTGAAATCGCGATGAATGCGGTTGCACAGGTCCATGGCGGTACCGACGACAGAACTGCCGGCACTGCTCCGCGCATACCCCGTGATATCAGCGTCAATGCCGACATGGTCGCTGGCGGCCAGAAAGTGATGCGGTGTATCAGGCGACAGCGACCGCACCGCTTCGAGTTGGCTCCGCAGCCGGCGAATGTCGGGCGACACGTCAAGCCCGGGTTCCGGCCGCGAGACGGCGACGCGCGCGCTCATCCTGATGTCGAGCGCATCATGGGCATCGCGAAAGGCGATCGACGTGACATTGTTGCCGAAGAAATCGGAAAAGTCGGAGCGTTCGCTCGGCGCCGGCGCGAAGGACAGCGAAGCGGCGATCACCCGCTGCACGCCCGATATCGTCGGCGGCAGCACGCGCACCTGATGGCGGCCGCCGCCGGCTGCAGCATCATAGTCGTAACGCAGATTGAGTCTGATGTCGTAGAGCATGCCAGCCTCCGGGTCCCGTCCTTAGCCGAAATAGGCCTTGGCGAGGCTGTTGTAGAGGCCGCCGATCTCGGTGGCGAGATCGTCCAGGGCCTTCGCCGTCATGTCCGAGGGCTCCTTGATGGCGATTGCCGTATTGAGCTGCAGTATCTCTTTCGCCGCCGGCGACATATGCCCCTCGCCACCGACAGCAGGCAACAACGCGATCTCGGCCTTCAGCCGCTCGAGCTGGAACAGGATGGAGCGCGGGTTGAGCGGATCGAGCACCAGGAGGTCGATCACCGTGCGCCTGCCGGCCTGCACCGGATACTGCCGCCGGTGGGTCATCACGCTGTCGCCGATCTCCAGCATCATGTCGAGCGCGCCTTCGGGCGCCGCAGCCCCGGTCAGCCGGGCCAGCGTGCGGGCGATCTGGATGCCGCGTTCCAATCGCCGGCCGATCTCCAGGAAGCGCCAGCCGGTGAAGCGATACATATTCTCATGCAGCAGGCCGGAAAACCCGGCGAGCTTGCGCAGGATGACCGTCATCGCCCGCGTCGCATCATCGCCAGGCGCCACCGTTGTCGCGAATTGATGGATGGTCTTCGACAGATCCTTCAGCGCCAGCCAGCCGTCGGGCGAGAAGCGGTCGCGGATCTGTCCGGCGCTGTAGACGGCGCTGTCCAGCGTGCCGATCAGCCCCGGCGGGATCGCCGCCGCGACGTCGATGCCGAACGGTTCGAGATGGTCTCTGATATCGGCAAGCAGCGGCATGTCCGGGTCGGAGGCCTCGGCCAGCCGCACGTGATAGGCGCGCAGGATGCGCACCGTGCCTTCCGATCGCTCGATATAGCGGCCGAGCCATGTCAGGTTCTCCGCTGCGCGGCTGGGCAGGCTGCCTGGCGAGGTGCGGATGAAGCTGTCGTGCTCCTGGGGCAGCAGCGTCTCGCGTTCCACCGGCCTGTCGCTGACCACCCATACATCCGCAGCCTGGCCGCCGCGCTGCATGGCGATTGCGGTCGGGTCGAGCGAAAAGCCGACGCGGGCAAAACCACCGGGCATCACCGTCCAGCCTTCCGGCGTTCGCGCCAGATAGACGCGCAGCGCTGCCGGCCGCGGCTCAAGCCAGCCGCCGACATAGACCGGCGTGGTCGAAAGCGTCACCGCTTCCTGTCCGACGAAGGCGCCGCCGTCCCGTTCGATCCGGGCTATCAGTTCGGCCCTTTCCCCGGCAACCAGCGCCGAGCCCAGCCTGGTGCAATCGTCATCCTCGAAGGCAAGCCGCGTCGACAGCGCTGGACCGATCACCATGCGGTCGAGGTTGGCCAGCACATGGTCACGGTCCGCGTCCCGCCCGCACCACCATGTCGCGACGCTCGGCAAGAGAAGCTCCTCGCTCCGTAATTCGCGCGAAATTTTTGGCAGGAAGGCGAACAGCGCCCGCGTTTCCATCAGCCCCGAGCCGAGCGCGTTGACGGCTGAGACGGCTCCCCGGCGGATCGCCTCGACCAGCCCTGGCGTGCCGATCTGCGATTCCGGCCGCAACTCCAGCGGATCGGCGAAGGCGGCGTCGAGCCGCCGCCACAGCACGCTGACCGGCATCAGCCCGGAAACCGTGCGCACCATCAATCGACCGCCGGAGACGGTCAGATCCTCGCCTTCGAGCAGCATGATGCCGAGATAGCGGGCGATATAGGCATGCTCGTAATAGGTTTCGTTGAGTGGCCCCGGCGTCAGGATGGCGACACGACCGCCCGATCCCTTGGCCATGCCGTTAAGCGCGTCGCGAAAGCGACGGAAGAAGCCGGCAAGGCGGTGCACATGCATCTCGCCATAAACGTCGGACAGCGCACGGGTGGTGGCGACGCGGTTTTCCAGCGCAAAGCCGGCACCTGACGGGGCCTGGGTGCGGTCGCCCAGCACCCACCAGCGGCCATCCGGTCCACGGCCGAGTTCGAACGCGCAGAAATGCAGGAAATGGCCGCTGGCCGGTCTGGTGCCGACGACGGGGCGCAAATATTCCGGGCTGGCCGCGATCAGCCCCGCCGGCAGGATGCCTTTCTCGACCAGGCGGTTCGGCCCGTAGATATCGGCAATCGTCTCCTCGAACAGCTCGGCCCGCTGGACCAGGCCGGCACTGATCGCGGCCCATTCCTGCTCCTCTATCAGGAGAGGCACATGCGCCAGCGGCCATTCGCGCTCATTGGCGCCGGCCTGATCGTAGAGACGGTAATAGACGCCGGCGTCGCGCAGATACTGGTCGGCGCGGGCGAAGCGCTGGGCGAGCTTTTCAGGCCCCAGATCTTCCAGCGCCTCGATGAACTCCTTCCAGACCGGACGGGGATTGCCTGATGCATCGACCATCTCGTCGAGGACGCCGTCGATCGGCTGGTAGTGCTCCAGCAGGTTATGCGGCCTGCCGCGTATTTCCTGGTGATTCCCCTTTGCCATTGCTGATCAGAGTCTTGCAGGCCGCCGCAGGTCAAGGGTCATCGGGAAATCCTCAGAGGCTTGTTCGTCGCGCAGCACGTAGGCGGACGGCGTATGGCCGCGCGGCTCGAAGCGGGCGAGCCGCCGCGCCTCCGCTTCGTTGCCGTTGACCGGGAAAGTGTCGTAGCTGCGCCCGCCGGGATGCGCGACATGGTAGACGCAGCCGCCGATGGCCCGGCCCGACCAGCGATCGTAGATGTCGAAGACCAGCGGCGTGTTGACCGGCAGTGCTGGATGTAGGCCAGATGACGGCTGCCAGGCCTTGAAGCGGACGCCGGCCACCGCGATCTCTCTGGTGTCGGTCACCTTCATCGGCACGATACGGCCGTTGCAGACGACCGCATGACGCTCCGGATTGAGCCCTTCGGTCTTCACCTGCAGCCGCTCGACCGAGGAATCGACGAAGCGCACGGTGCCGCCGATCGCGCCCTGCTCGCCCATGACATGCCACGGCTCCAGCGCCTGCCGCAGTTCCAGCTTGATGCCGGCATGCTGGACCTCGCCGCAGAACGGGAAGCGGAATTCAAGCTGCGCGTCGAACCATTCGGGACGGAACTCGAAGCCGTTCAGCTTGAGGTCGTCCAGCACGTCGAGAAAGTCAGCCCAGACATAGTGCGGCAGCATGAAGCGGTCATGCAGCGACGTGCCCCAGCGCACGAAGCGGCCATCGAGCGGGTTCTTCCAGGCGCGGGCGATAATGGCGCGCACCAGCAATTGCTGCGCCAGGCTCATGCGCGCATTGGGCGGCATCTCGAAGCCGCGGAACTCGACCAGCCCCAGCCGGCCGGTCGGGCCGTCGGGCGAAAACAGCTTGTCGATGCAGATTTCCGAACGGTGGGTGTTCCCCGTCACGTCGGTCAACAGGTTACGGAACAGCCGGTCGACCAGCCACGGCAACGGGGCGCTGCCACTGTCCGGATGCGGCACCTGCGCCATGGCGATCTCAAGCTCGTACAGCGAATCGTGGCGCGCCTCGTCGAAACGCGGCGCCTGGCTGGTCGGGCCGATGAACAGGCCTGAGAACAGATAGGACAGCGACGGACGGCGCTGCCATTGCAGGACCAGGCTCTTCAGCAAATCGGGGCGGCGCAGGAACGGACTGTCGTTGGGTGTCGCGCCGCCGACGACGACATGGTTGCCGCCGCCGGTGCCGGTATGACGGCCGTCGATCATGAACTTGTCGGCGCCGAGCCGCGTCTGCCGCGCCTCCTCGTAGATCGCTGTGGTCGTCGCCACGCAGTCCTGCCAGTTTGCAGCCGGATGGATGTTCACCTCGATGACGCCGGGATCCGGAGCCACGCGGATGACGTTGAGGCGCGGATCGTGCGGCGGGCCATAGCCCTCGATATGCACCGGCAGGCCGATAACCTTTGCCGCATTCTCGGCCGCCGCGACCAGTTCGAGATAGTCCTCCAGCGCCTCGACCGGCGGCATGAACACACAAAGCCGTCCGTCGCGCGGCTCGACCGACAGCGCGGTGCGTACCGCGCCACCGATCTCGGTAATCTCCTGTTCGACACGGTCCTGCTGGCCGGTCGCTGCGGTGAAGGACGCCGCCTGCTGCCGGCGCGCCATTTCGTCAGCGCCTTCAAGTTCGGCCGGTGCAGCCTCCGGCAAAGGAGCGGCTTCAGGCAAAATAGCCTCGCGCGCCGGCAATGGTCCGCGCGGCAGCGAAGGATCGACCGGCACGATGTAGGGGAACTGCGCCGGCGGCACATGGGGAAGCGTGCCGAGCGGCAGGCGGTAGCCGACCGGTGAATCGCCCGGCACCAGGAACAGCCTGCCGCGCCGCGTCTTCCACTTCTCCGAACGCCAGCGCGGTCCCGACGCCTGGCTGTTCCAGCGCTGGACAGGCAGTACATAGCCCGACGGCTTGGTCAGGCCGCGTTCGAACACCCGCGCCATGCGGCTGCGCTCCTCGGGGTCGTCCAGCTTCGAATTGGACGGATCGACATTCTCCGGCAGCTTGCCTTCCTTGAGCAGCCACTCAGCCGGGTCCTCATAGGCTTCGCTGACCATTGACTTGTCGATGCCGAGTTCATCGGCAATCGCCGTCAGCAGGCTTTCAGCCTGCTTCGGCCCAACATCTGCTTCGCCTGCTTCATCTGCTTCGCTGTTCTCCCGCGCGATCAGCGACGGGTCGCTCCACACCGGCTCGCCGTCGGCGCGCCAGTACAGCGAGAAGGTCCAGCGCGGCAGGCTTTCGCCCGGATACCACTTGCCCTGCCCGTAGTGCAGGAAGCCGCCGGGCGCGAAACGCTCACGCAGCCGGCGGATCAGCGCATCGGCCTTTTCGCGTTTTGTCGGGCCGACGGCGGCGGTGTTCCACTCCTCCGCCTCGAAATCATCGATCGACACGAAGGTCGGCTCGCCACCCATGGTCAGCCGCACGTCCCCGGCTTCGAGTGCGGCGTCGACCTGCCTGCCCAATGCGTCAAGCGCCTGCCAGCTTTCGTCGGAGAATGGCTTGGTGATGCGGGGGTGCTCGGCGATGCGGTCGACCCGCATGTCGAAGCCGAACTCGACATTGGCGAAGCTCGCCATGCCGGAAATAGGCGCGGCGTTGCGGAAATGCGGCGTGGCCGCCAGCGGCACATGGCTTTCGCCGGTGAGCAGGCCGGAGGTCGGGTCGAAGCCGATCCAGCCGGCCCCCGGCAGATAGACCTCGCACCAGGCATGAAGATCGGTGAAGTCGATCGCCGTGCCGGGCGGTCCGTCAAGCGCGACGAGGTCGGGCTTCAGCTGGATCAGGTAGCCGGAAACGAAGCGCGCGGCGATGCCGAGGTTCCTCAGGATCTGCACCAGCAGCCAACTCGTATCGCGGCACGAGCCTTTCTTGGCGGCCAGCGTTTCCTCCGGCGAAAAAACGCCGGTTTCCATGCGCACGATATAGGCGACCTCGCGCTGCAGCCGCGCATTGAGGTCGACGACGAAATTGACGGTGTTGGTTGGGTGGCGATCGATGGTTTGCAGGAACGCCGACAGCAGTGGTCCAGCCGGTTCCGGCGTCCGGTAGATGGCGAGATCGGCGCTGATCTCTTCCGGGTATTCGAACGGAAAGATCTCGGCCGCCGGCTCGACGAAGAAATCGAACGGATTGTAGACCGTCATGTCGGCGACGAGGTCGACCTCGATCTTCAGTTCCGTCACCGGTTCCGGAAACACGAAGCGCGCCAGGAAATTGCCGTAGGGATCCTGCTGCAGATTGACGAAGTGGTTCGCCGGCCCGACCTTCAACGAATGGCTGAGCACCTTGGTGCGGGAATGCGGCGCCGGCTGCAGCCTGATGACCTGCGGGCCGAGGACGACCGGCCGGTCATATTTGTAATGGGTCAGGTGGTAGACGGCTGCCAGAATTGCCATGGGACCCCGAAAGTCGGCGTTTCAAACGAACTCGCCGAACCCTGACACAAATGCTGGCCATTCTCCAAGCAGAGATGTTGCGGTGCAACTAATTTAAGCAGCGTTGCTGGCCTCGGGGCCGGCTTAGAAAAACGCCTGCAATCCGGTCTGCGCTCGTCCGAGGATCAGCGCATGCACGTCATGCGTGCCCTCATAGGTGTTGACCGTTTCCAGGTTCTGCGCATGGCGCATCACGTGGTAGCCGATCTGGATGCCGTTGCCGCCATGCATGTCGCGGGCCTGGCGGGCGATGTCGAGCGCCTTGCCGCAATTGTTGCGCTTGACGATCGAGATCATCTCGGGCGCCATCTTGCCCTCATCCATTAGCCGCCCGACCCGCAAGCTGCCCTGCAGCCCCAGCGCGATCTCGGTTTGCATATCGGCGAGCTTCTTCTGGAACAGCTGCGTGCCGGCCAGCGGCTTGCCGAACTGCTTGCGGTCGAGGCCATATTGGCGGGCCCGGTGCCAGCAATCTTCCGCCGCGCCCATCGCCCCCCAGGAAATGCCGTAGCGCGCCCGGTTGAGGCAGCCGAAAGGCCCCTTCAGGCCCGACACGTCAGGCAGCAGCGCGTCCTCACCGACCTCGACGCCTTCCATCACCACTTCGCCGGTGATCGACGCGCGGAGACTGAGTTTGCCGTCGATCTTTGGCGCCGACAGCCCCTTCATGCCTTTTTCCAGCACGAAGCCGCGAATCTCGCCGTCATGCGCGCCCCCACTCTTGTCGGACAACTTTGCCCAGACGACGAACACGTCGGCGATCGGCGCGTTCGATATCCACATTTTCGAGCCCGAGATCCTGTAGCCGTTCGCCGTCTTCTCGGCCCGCGTCTTCATGCCGCCAGGGTCGGAACCGGCATCCGGCTCGGTCAGCCCGAAGCAGCCGATCCATTCGCCTGACGCCAGCTTCGGCAGGTATTTTTTGCGCTGCGCCTCCGAGCCATAGGCATGGATCGGATACATCACCAGCGACGACTGCACGCTCATCATCGAGCGATAGCCAGAATCGATGCGCTCGACTTCGCGCGCCACCAGGCCATAGGTGACGTAGTTGGCGCCGAGCCCGCCATATTCTTCCGGAATGGTGATGCCGAGCAGACCCGCTTCGCCCATCTCGCGAAAGATCCCGGCATCTGTCTTTTCCTCGAGATAGGCTTCCTCGATCCTGGGGGCGAGCTTGTCGGCGGCGAATGCCGCTGCGCCATCGCGCACCATCCGCTCGTCTTCCGACAGCTGGTCCTCGATCAGGAAAGGATCATCCCAGACGAATGCGTTCTTGTCGGCGGCCATGGCCTCGGTCTCCCAACTCTTGCATGTCGCCCAAAAGCTTGCCCTCGGGCCTGACCCGAAGGTGTCCGGCGGTTTGGGATAACGACATGCACAAACAACAACATGAATTGGGCGGCTTATCGGCTTCCGGTTCGAAAAAATCAAACGAAATTGCTTCGCCAACCAATGAGCGTTAGTAATGAATCATGAACGTGCAGCGCCGCCTTTTGCCTGGTATCAGCGCCCTTGCCGCCTTCGAGGCGGTGGCTCGGCTGGGCAGCTTCACCGCCGCCGCAAGGGAGCTCGATCTGACCCAGGGCGCCGTTAGCCGCCAGATCAGACTTTTGGAGGACCAGTTCGGCCGCCAGCTGTTCGAACGCGACAGCCGCAATGTCAGGCTGTCGACGGCCGGTGAGATCTATGCCGAAGCCGTGCGCGCCGCCTTGGGTCAATTGCGCGACGCAGCGCTTGGATTGATGAGCAATCGGCATAGTGGTATCTTGAACCTTGCGATCCTGCCGACCTTCGGCACACGCTGGCTGATGCCGCTCATCCCGGATTTCGTCGAAAACAACCCTGACATCACCATCAATTTCGTCACCCGCATCGGCCGCTTCGACTTCGCCCGCGAGAGGCTCGACGCCGCCATCCATTACGGCCTGCCCGACTGGCCCGATGCCGACTCGACGCTGCTGGTGCGCGAGACGGTGTTGCCAGTTGTCTCGCCCGAATTTCTGGCCGGCCGCGCCATTGCCACGCCTGCCGATATCGGCCGCCTGCCACTGCTGCATATGGCGACGCGGCCCGGCGCATGGACCGAGTGGTTCGAGCATCAGGGTTTGAGCGCACCGACCGGGCCCGGCATGCAGTTCGAGCAATTCGGCACCGCCGCCCAGGCCTGCATGGCCGGGCTCGGCGTGGCGCTGCTGCCGCAGGTCCTCATCTCAGGCGAATTGCAACGGGGCCAGTTGGTGCCGGCGCCGGGCCGGCCGATGCAGAGCCGCAGCGCCTATTACCTCGTCGTGCCGCATGACAAGCGCGGCCATCCGCCGGTCGCCAGTTTTCGCGACTGGCTGCTACGCCATGTGCCGCCGGAGAAGTAGCTACTTACGCTTCAACGCATCGGCCAATGCGGCGCCGAACGCGCCTTGTTGCACCGGCCTTTCCGCCTGACGCAGCGGCGCCGGCGCTCGCGGCGCCGGTCTGTTGCCATTGTCGCGCGGCTTCGGTGTGCCGCCGTCACCATCCCTGCGCATCGACAGGCCGATGCGCTTGCGCTTGATGTCAATGTCGACGACGCGCACCTTGACCACGTCGCCGGCTTTCACCACCTCATGAGCATCCTTGACGAAACGGTCGGCCAGTTGCGAGACATGCACCAGGCCGTCCTGGTGCACGCCGATATCGACGAAGGCGCCGAACGCGGCGACATTGGTGACAGTGCCTTCCAGCAGCATGCCTGGCTTCAAATCCTTGATGTCGTCGACGCCGTCGGCGAAGGTCGCGGTCTTGAAGCCGGGGCGCGGATCGCGGCCGGGCTTTTCCAGTTCCGCCAGGATATCGCGCACCGTCGGCAGGCCGAACCGCTCATCGACGAAGACACGCGGATCGAGCGCCTTGAGAGCGGCACTGTCGCCCATCAGCGAGCGGAGGTCGCGTCCGCAGGCGGCAACGATTTTTTTCGCCACGCCATAGGCTTCCGGATGCACGGCCGAGGCATCGAGCGGTTCGGTGCCGTTGGCAATGCGCAGGAAGCCGGCGCATTGCTCGAAGGCCCGGGGTCCAAGGCGCGAGACCTTCAACAGGTCACGGCGGCTGGCGAAGGGACCCGCCGCGTCACGGTGCGCAATGATCGCCTCGGCCAGCGATGCGCCAAGACCCGAAACCCGCGCCAGAAGCGGCGCCGAGGCGGTGTTGAGGTCGACGCCGACGGCATTGACCGCGTCCTCGACCACCGCTTCCAGCGAGCGGCCGAGCCGGTACTGGTCGACGTCGTGCTGGTATTGGCCGACGCCGATCGACTTCGGCTCGATCTTGACCAGTTCGGCCAGCGGATCCTGCAGCCGCCGCGCGATCGACACCGCGCCGCGCAGTGACACGTCGAGGCCGGGGAATTCCGCCGCTGCTGTTGCCGAGGCGGAATAGACCGAGGCGCCCGCCTCGCTGACGATCACCTTGAGCGGCTTCGGCCCAGAATCCGACGGCATGTCCGACAGCATGTCGGTCACCAGCCTTTCCGTCTCGCGGCTGCCGGTGCCGTTGCCGATGGAAATCAACTCGACCTTGTGCAGGCGGATGAGTTTTGCCAGTTCGGCCTGCGTGCCGCGTACGTCATTCCTTGGCGGAAACGGATAGACCGTCGTCGTCGCCAGCAGCTTGCCGGTGCCGTCCACCACCGCCACCTTGACGCCGGTGCGGATGCCGGGGTCGAGCCCCATCGTGGCGCGCGAGCCGGCCGGGGCAGCGAGCAGCAAGTCCTTCAGATTGCGGGCGAAGACATGGATCGCCTCCTCCTCGGCCCGCTCGCGCAGATCCCGCATCAAATCGAGCGTCAGATGCAGCGACAGCTTTACGCGCCAGGTCCAGCCCGCCACCTCCATCAGCCAGCGGTCGCCCGGCAACTGGCGGCCGATTGCGTAGGCATCGGCGATCATCCGCTCGACCGGCTTCACCGGCGACGCGTCGTCGGCATCGACTTCGATATCAAGCGACAGCACCTCTTCATTGCGGCCGCGCAGCATCGCCAGGGCGCGATGGCTCGGCACATTGGCCCAGCGCTCGACATGGTCGAAATAGTCGGAGAATTTCGCGCCGGCTTCCTGCTTGCCGTCGACGACGCGCGACCGCATGAAGGCGCGTTCCTTCATGTAGCTCCGCAGCCTGCCGACCAGATCGGCATTCTCGGCGAACTGCTCGGACAGGATGTCGCGCGCGCCCTCGAGCGCCGCCTTGGCGTCGGCCACCTCTTCAGTGATGTAGGCCAGCGCCAGTTCGCTGGGCGCCGCCGCGCGGTCGGCAAGGATGGCCTCGGCCAGCGGTCCCAGCCCACGCTCGCGCGCGATCTCGGCCTTGGTCCGGCGCTTCGGCTTGTAGGGCAGATAGATGTCTTCGAGTTCCGCCTTGGTGACGGCCGCCGCGATCTTGGTTTCAAGCTCTTCGGTCAGCTTGCCCTGCTCGCGGATGGAACCGAGAATGGTGTCGCGGCGCGCATCGAGCTCGCGCAGATAGGCTAGGCGCTCGGCCAGCAGGCGCAGCTGCGTGTCGTCCAGACCGCCGGTGACCTCCTTACGGTAGCGCGCCACGAACGGCACCGTCGCGCCTTCGTCCAGCAGTCCGATCGCCACCGCGGCCTGTTCGGGCCGCGCCGTGATCTCGGCTGCGATGATTGCTGCGATGCGCTCGGATGCCATGTCGTTCCTGCTGTCCAGTCGAAAAGAGCGGCGACCATAGGCGCAGAGCGTCGCCCCGCCAACCTCGCTCTTTTCGACCGATCAAGAGTTCCACAGG
Source organism: Mesorhizobium sp. WSM4814 (assembly GCF_055811595.1). Taxonomy (NCBI): domain Bacteria; kingdom Pseudomonadati; phylum Pseudomonadota; class Alphaproteobacteria; order Hyphomicrobiales; family Phyllobacteriaceae; genus Mesorhizobium; species Mesorhizobium sp. WSM4814. Next base: position 99,608 of record NZ_JBVVQT010000001.1, on the reverse strand, counting down.
AAAGCACGTTGGAAATTCGCATGGCAGAATGCGCCCACGCCTGGATTTGCCCGTGCCCTTCAGACGTGCGCGCTGCCCTCATTGCCCTGCCGATGAGGGGCAGCGCTGACATTGCCAGTCGGATACGATTGCCCTGCTAGACCATCCGGCTCAGCGCATCGAAGAAGGTGACCATATCGACATCGAGCGGCTCGTCGACCGGCTCAGGCTGCGACGACATCTTGGCGATGGCGACCTCCGCCTTGGGATCGACGTAGAGCCACTGGCCGTGGATGCCGATACCGCAAAAAGCGCCGCTGGCCGCGCCGAGCTGGTACCATTTGTTGCGGTAGCGGCCTTGCGGGAAGAGGAACGCCATCGCGCCACGCTGCCAGGCGTCCGTGTCTCCGCCTGTGCTGACAGTGTCGCGCACCCAGGCTTCCGGCACGATGCGGCGGCCATGGGCGATGCCGCCCTGCCGCATCATCTCGCCGACCCGGGCCAGATCGCGCGGCGTCACCGAAATGCCGCCGGCCGTGCGCGCAGTGCCGGCCATATCGACTGTCACCGAGGCTTCGCTCATTGCATCAAGCGGCAGCCACAATTTCTCGTGCATCAACTCGGCGAAGCGCTGGCCGGACGCGCGTTCGAGCAGGATGCCGAGCAGGTCGGAATTGGGCGAGCGGTAGCGGAACGTCCGGCCATGCGGCTCGGCAAGGCGCTGCAGCGTCAGGATGAAGTCGGCCAGGCTTTCCATGCCGCCGCCCGGATTCCACAGCGTCGCGCGGCGATAGCGGGCAAAGGCGCTTTCCGGATCGAGATAGGCTTCTTCGAAGTCGAGGCTGACGCTCATGTCGAGCACATGCCGCACGCTGGCATCGCCATAAGCCGAGCCGGCAGCTTCCGGCAGATAGCGGGTCACCGGCGCCTGCGGGTCGAAAACTCCTTCGCCTTCCAATATGCCGGCCAGAATGGCGGTCAGCGACTTGCTGATCGAGAAGATGATGTGGCGCGCGCCGAACTCCATATGCGGTGCGAACCAGTCGCCGACGAATTTGCCGGCTTTCATGATCGTCAGCGCGTCGGTGTCGGAACGCGTGAGAAAGGCCACAACGGTCTCCGCGCCGCCGGTCAGCGCGACCTTTTCGTCAAGCAGCCCGTCAAGATCCTGTGCCGGCGCCTCACTGCCGCTTGACGCTGCAGCGACACGTGCGCTCGGCACCAACTCGCCGACATTCTGGAACGACCACCGGCTGAACGGGCTTTCGCGCCAGTTGCCGAGCAGCACCTTGTTGCGGGCAAAGCCATGTCTGGTCCCGAACGCGGTCTTGCCGGTCATGGCGTGTTCCTCAACGCGGCAGCGATCGCGTGGACGGCTTTCAGCGTCGCCACCGAAAAGGCGATGCTGGTGAAATCGGGGTAGCTCGAAAGCTTCACCACAACCATTCTCGTGTTCCAGTCGATATGGATCAGCTGCCCGAACACCCCCCGGCACATCAGCGCGCGCGAACGCGGGTCCTCGATCCAGAACTGGTTGCGGTAGCTGCCTTGCGGCAGGCTGGGATTGAAGTCCGGTCCATGCCTGCCGGTGCGCGTCGCCTCGATCCAGTCGGCCGGCACGACGCCGCCGCCATTGTCGAGGATCAACTGGCCGAAACGGCCATAGTCGCGCAGCGTGGCGTTGAAGCCGCCATCGGCGATGGCGTAGCCGGCGCTGTCGACGGTGAAGCAGGCGCTTTCATCCGCGCCGAGCTTTTGCCAGAGTTCTTCCGAAACCAGTTGCGCCAGCCGCTTGCCGGTCACCCGTTCCATGATGAAGGCGAGCACGTCAGTCTCTATCGAACGATATTCGAACGCAGCGCCATGCGGCCGGCTTTTCTTCTTGAGCCGCAGGATCAATTCGAACATATGCGATGGCCACTCGAAGGCCGGGTCGCTGTCCGGCGGCACCGGTTTCCAGCCGCTGGCGACATCGACCTGACCGATATCGGAATAGCGGTCGGTGTATTCCTCGGAAAAACGCACGCCGGACGTCATGTCGAGCACATGCTGCACGCTGGCGCCGGCCCAGCCGGTAGCTTCCAGCTCCGGCAGATAGGTCGTCACTGGCATGGCGGGATCGATCAGGCCGCGCCCGGCGAGTATGCCGAACACCGAGCCCGTGACCGGTTTGGCCATCGACTGCGACAAATGCAGCGTGCGCTCGGTCATGCCGTTGCAATAGCGCTCATAGGCGATCTTGCCATCCTTGAGCACGAGGAACCCATCCGTATAGGTTTCGTCCAGCAGCCCGGCCAGCGTCGTAGGCTTCCCCGTGCTGTCGCTCACCGGCAGCGCGTCGAGATCGACCTCGGTCCGCTCGAAGCGGCGGCGATGGCCATTGCCGCGCCAGACTTCGACGGTCGGCAGAATTTCGCGGATGTGCTGGAATGCCCAGCGATTCCAAGGTCCCCTATCCCAGTCGAGCTTCGGCGGCACCATCTTGGGCGGCGACCCCTGCATGATCGGCGGCCGCGGATCGGAGTTGCGGTAAGACTGCATGAAAATTTCCCTGCCGCCGCATGCCGCTCTTCGGTTCACTTGGATGAGGAGCGGTCTGCACAGCGGACGAAAAGCCCCCGAATGGGCCTTTCGAGTGACGAACGCCCGACGCCATGGCGAAGGGCAGTGCCGGCAGGCCAGGTGAGGGGCGGCGCGAACGCTGCGAATTCAGCGCTACCCCTCATCCGGCCCTTGACCCGCCTTCTTCCCGCTCGCGCGGAAAAAGGCGGAGTGCCGCTATTTCTGAACGTCCGTCCAGATGCGCGTGTAGAGTTGCTGCACATCGGGCGAGCAAGGGGTGAGGAACTCGCCCGCTTTCTCCAGTTCTGGCGGTACCACCAGTTCGGGCGCATCCTTCATGTCGGCTGGCATGAATGTCTTCGAGCCCTTGATGCCATTGGCATATTTGGCGAAGGCGGAGATCATGGCGGCGTTCTCGGGATCCATGATGAAGTTCATGAACAGCTTGGCGTTGTCGACATTCTTGGCATCCTTGAGGATGGCAACACTGTCCATGAAAAAGGGGAAGCCCTCCTTCGGGTAGCCGAACTTGATGTCGGGGTTCTTGATGCGCGAGCGCATGATGGCGCCGTTCCAGTAGTAGACGGCCGAATAGTCGCCGGCCGGTAGCTTCTCGGTCACGCTATAATCCATGGCCAGCCACTTCGGCTTGGCCTCCACCAGCTTGTCGCGCACTTTCTTGAGCAGTTCCTTGTCGTCCGTGCACCAGTCGCCGCCCAGATACTTGATGGTGGCGAACAGCACGTCGTTCATTTCCGGCGCGACATTGATCTTGCCAACCAGTTCCTTCGGCGGATCGAGAAAGATGGCCGAGGTGTTGATGTCGCCGTCATAGACCTTTGTGTTGACGCCGATACCGGTCACGCCCCACTGCCACGGAACCGTATAATGACGGCCCGGATCCCAGGGAACGTTCACCCAGCGCTCGTCGACATTCTTGAAGTTCTCCATCTGGTCGGGCCGGGCCTCAAGCAGAAGCCCTTCCTTCACCCAGATCGGCACGTAGTTGGCCGACGGCACCACAATGTCGAAGCCATGACCACCGGCGCGTACCTTTGCTAGCGCGGTGTCGTTGGAGTCGTAGTCGGTGATCGTCACCTTGACCTTATAGGTATCCTCGAACTTCTTGATCATCTCGGGGCTGGTGTAGTCGCCCCAATTAAAGATGTTGAGTTCGCCTTCCGCATACGCGCTGCCCGCAAAGGCAAACATTGCGAATACCGCCGTGGCAGCCGTGGTCTTCCATTTCATTGCTATTCTCCCGTTTTGGCAATCGTTGGTCATGGCTTGCGCCGATTGACGAAGTAGAACGCGGTTACGAGCACCACCGACAGCGCCAGGAATACCGTGGCGATCGCATTGATTTCCGGGCTCGTTTCGCGCCGCAACTGGCCGAGCATGTAGGTGGGCAGCGTATCCTGGCCGCCGGACTTGACGAATTCGGTGATGACCACATCGTCGAGCGAAATGACGAAGGCGAGCATGAAGCCCGCGATGATGGCCGGCCTCAAGAGCGGCAGCGTCACGAAACGGAAGACTTTCCAGGGCGTGGCGTATAGGTCAGCGGCTGCGCGCTCCAGCGTCAGGTCCATGCTCTCCAGCCGCGCCCGGATCGGCAAGTAAGCGAACGGGATGCAGAAGGCGGTGTGCGCGGCGATCAGGTAACCGAGTCCTGAGTAACCGGTCCAGACCTTGATGCGCGAGAACACGATCAGGAGCGCGACGCCGGTGACTATCTCCGGCACCATCAGCGGCTGGTTGATGAAGGCGTATTTGAAGGTAAGGCCGGGATAGGGCCGCGTGCGGGTCGTGGCCAGCGCAGCCATGGTGGCGGCGATCGTCGACAGCGCGGCGGCCGAGACCGCCAGCACGAGCGAGCGGACGGAGGCGTCCTGCACGGCCGAATTGTGCCAGGCCGAAAAAAACCAGCGCAGTGAGACGCCGTCCCAGCGCGAAAGCGAATCCGCCGTGTTGAACGAATAGGTGACGAGCGCCGCGATCGGCAGATAGAGCGCGAAGAAGGTCAGAAGCGCCATGAACCCGAAGCCGGGTTGCGCCTGGATGTCGAACGGACGCTTAGCCATGGGCGCCCTGCGACCCGGATGCGTTGCGCACGTAGAACAGGAGCGCGATCATCACCAGCACCATGAGCGTAATTGAGATGGCCGCGCCAAGCGGCCAGTTACGGCCCGCGCCGAACTGCAGTTCGATCAGGTTGCCGAGCATCATGTTCTTGCCGCCGCCCAGCACCCGCGGAATGACATAGGCGCCAAGCGAGGGGATGAAGACCAGTATCGAGCCGGCTATGACGCCGGGCTTGATCAACGGGAAGATGATGCGGCGCAGAACCTGCCAGCGACCGGCGTAGAGGTCATATCCGGCCTCGACCAGCCGGAAGTCGAGCTTCTCCATCGAGGCGTAGATCGGCAGCACCATCAGAGGCAGGTAGATATAGATCATGCCGAACAAGATGGCGGCGTCGGTATTCATGATCTGCAGCGGTTGCTTGATGATGCCGAGCGCCATCAGCGCCGTGTTGACCAGCCCTTCGTTGCGGATCACCTGCTGCATGGCGAAGGTGCGGATCAGGAGATTCGTCCAGAACGGAATGGTGACGAGGAAAACCCAGACCTCGCGCGTCTTCGGCGGTCGCGTGGCGATGAAATAGGCTGTGGGGAAGCCGAAGAACAACGTCAGCACGGTGGTGTAGAACGACAGGCTTATCGAACGCCAGAAGATCGACAAATGCGCATCTGCGAAGGCCAGAGTGTCGTCGAAGATGTCACGCTGCATCAACACCGACAGCCAGCCGTCGGTAGAAAATTTCCACACCACGTCGCCATAGGGCCCCGGCGTCAGGAAGGAATAGATCACGACGATCAGCAGCGGTCCGCTCGCGGCGAGAAAGATGATGATCAGCGCCGGCGCCGACAGCAGCCAGCGATCGCGGATCTCTCGGCGCTCGGCCTCCTCAGCGACTTGTTCCGCGCTCGCCATCAGTCCCTCAGCACTTGCGCGGCGTCGTTGCCGATCGAGATGCCGACCTTGTCGCCCCGCTCGAAACCGCAGCCGGCGCTGCGCGTGTTCTGCTGGCGCACGGTGAAGCTCTCGCTGCTGTCCAGGCGAACATGGATGTGGGTGTCGGTGCCGAAATAGACGATGTTTTCGACCGTGCCCGACAGGTCGCCCTTGCCGCTGGTCAGCTTGGCATGTTCGGGCCTGACCACCACGGTGGCATTGTCCTTCGGCTGGAAGCCTTCAGCCACGGTGGCGTCGATGGTCGCGCCGGATTTGAGCGTTGCGCGAGCCTTGCCGTTGCCCATTCCTGATATGGCCGCCGTCAGGAAATTGGTTTCGCCGATAAAGTCGGCGACGAAACGCTCCGCCGGCTTGTCATAGATATCCCAGGGCGTGCCGACCTGCAGGATCTTGCCCGCCGACATCACCGCGATGCGGTCCGACATGGTCAGCGCTTCTTCCTGGTCGTGAGTGACGAAGATGAAGGTGATGCCGGTCTCGTGCTGCAGCCGCTTCAGCTCGATCTGCATCTCCTTGCGCAGCTTGAAGTCGAGCGCCGACAGCGGCTCGTCGAGCAGCAGCACTTTCGGCTGTGGCGCCAGTGCCCGCGCCAGCGCCACGCGCTGCTGCTGGCCGCCGGAAATCTGGCTGGTGCGGCGGTTGCTCAGCGCCTCCATCTTGACCAGCTTCAGCATCTCGGCGACGCGCGCCTTCACTTCGGCCTTGGGCTTGCCGAGCATTTCGAGGCCGAAGCCGATGTTCTCGGCCACCGTCATATGCGGGAACAGCGCATAGTTCTGGAACACGGTATTGACCGGCCGCTTGAACGGCGGCAGCGGCGCGATGTCCTGGCCATGCAGCAGGATCTCGCCGGCGCTGGGGAAATCGAAGCCGGCGATCAGCCGCAAAAGCGTCGTCTTCCCGCAGCCGGACGGACCAAGCAGCGTGAAGAATTCATTTTCGCGGATCGACACCGAAACCGTGTCGAGGGCGGCGACCTGTGACTCCCCGCTACCGAAGACCTTGCGGACGCCACGAACTTCAATTGCACTTTTACCCGGTTGTTCCGGCACGATTACCCCATTCTTGCGTCCGCTCTTCTGGCGGATCCAGTTCCCACTCGATTGTCAGCACACGGCGCATGGCTTGGCAAGCACACATCTGAATGTCGATCATACATCTGAACGTCGATTTAGGACGCAATTCCCGTGCCACCGTCAGGCCTGGTAGGTGATCTTGCCGCCGCAGATCGTCGTCACCGGCCGCACCGTATGCAGCGCTTCCGGCGCGGTCGCCTCGATGTCGTCTGAGAGCACCAACAGATCGGCCATAAAGCCTGGCTTCAGGCGGCCCTTGCGGTGCTCCATGAACTCGGCATAGGCGCCTTCCACCGTGTAGCCCGCTAGCGATTCATGCAACGAAAAGCTCTGGTCGGGATCGCTTTCTGCCCAAGGTTTGCGCAGCACCGCCGCCTGAATGCCCAGGATCGGATCGATCGGCGACACCGGCCAGTCGGAAGCGAAGACGACATGCGCGCCCGCCTGCTTCAGCGTCCGCCAGGCATAGCTCAGCGGCCATCTTTCGCGGCCGATGCGCGAAAGCGTCGGCTCCAGCGGGAAGTCCATGGCGCCGGGCGGGTGCGGCGGCTGCATCGAGGCGATGACGCCAAGCTCTGCGAAGCGCGGTATGTCGGCGGCAGTGACCACCTCGATATGCTCGACCCGGTGCCGGCTGTCGCGCCTGCCGTTCTTCCGCCGCGCCGCCTCATAACCATCGAGGACCGCGCGCACCGCGCCGTCGCCGATCGAATGCACGGCGACCTGCAGCCCGCGCCGGTCGGCCTCCACCGCCACCTCGGCGAGATGCTCCGGCGTAAACAGCGGCTCACCGCGCCAGCCCGGCCGGTCGGCATAGTCGTCGACCATCACCGCGGTCCAGCCTTCCAGCACGCCGTCGTAAAACATCTTGACCATGCCGGACGACAGCCATTCGCCCGCGTATCGCTCAGCCATATCAGAGGCTTTGTCGAGCATGTCGAGCGTCATGAAGTTCTTGTAGTGGAACGGCACCTGCACCCGGCACAGCAAGTCGCCCTCGGCCTCGATCTCGGACAGGAGTTCGAGCTGGTGCAAATTGCCGTCCATGTTCTGGATCGAGGTGATGCCGTGCCTGGCGCACCATTCCAGCCCGCGGCGCATGATCGCCCGGTCGGAGGCCTGCTCCGCCGGCGTCGGCTTCGGGTCCGGCTCGCCGCCGGTGGCCAGGCCGAGCCGCACACGCTCCTCGCCGGCCAGCGCGATCAGCGGCCCAAAGGCCTCGCCCTCGCGCAATTCGCCACCGGCCAACCCGTCGTCGCCCATGACGATCTCGTTGCCGGGACCAAGCCGCTTGCCTCCAAGCAGGCCGGCCAATTCCAGTGCCTTGGTGTTCGCCCACATTGTGTGGTGGTCGGGCGCCGCCATAACGAAGGGCCTGTCCGGAAGGATGCGGTCGAGGTGATGGCGGCTGACCCGTTCCGTCGCCGACAGGATGGTATAGTCGGCGCCTTGCGCCTGCAGGACGGATAGATCCGGCCGCTTTGCGGCATAGTTGCGCACAGCATCGCAAAGCGCATCGAAACCGTGGACGCCCATCAGTTGGAGATGATCGAGTTCGGCCGCGCCGCCGAAAAGATGCATATGCGCTTCGATGAAGCCGGGAACGACGGAGCCGCGCTCGGCGTCTATGACGCGCGTGCCGGATCCCTTGTGCTCCAGCACGGTCGCGCGATCTGCGATCGCAATGATTTCGCCGCCCTTGATCGCTATGGCTTCGGCGCGGGGAGTATCGGGATCCATCGTCAATATGCTGGCGTTCTCGACGATCAGATCGGCCGATGGCGGCATAATTTTCTCCCGTTTGGGCTAAGGCTAGCAGAGTATTGGCGTCTGGCAAGCCGCCGCTGCCACTCGCAACAACGATCCGGGAAAGCCTCTTGGCGGGGCTGAAACTCTCTGTCACAAAGCAATTCGTCAATGACGGATACGCAACCCGAAGAGCGAGCCGGCCGCCAAAATGAAGACTGTTTTCTCCCCTCTTCACGCCGGTCATGCCGGCAATTTCGAGCTCATTTCGGGCGCCATCGTACCGGCCTTCGAGAAGCCCTCGCGCGCCGAGTTCATCAAGGCGAGGGTTGAGAGCGAAAATCTCGGCCCGATCCTGCCATCCGAGACCCACGACCTCGCTGCCGCCAAGCAGGTGCATAGCAGCGACTACATCGATTTCCTGCCGACCGTATGGCCGCTCTGGGAAGCGTCGGGCCGGACCGGCTCGGCCCTCCCCTTCACCTGGCCGACGCGCGGCCTGCGCGGCGATGTGCGCCCGCAAACCATCGATGCGCTGCTTGGCTTTTACTCCTTCGACGGCGGCGCCAGCTTCGTCAAAGGCACCTGGGAGGCGATCAAGTCGTCCTATGACGTAGCGCTGACTGCAGCCGCTCTGGTCAAGGGCGGCGAGATATCAGCCTTCGCGCTCTGCCGCCCGCCCGGCCATCATGCCGGTGCTGGGTTCATGGGCGGCTATTGCTACATCAACAACGCCGCGGTTGCCGCGCAATGGTTCCGCGACCAGGGCGCCAGGCGCGTCTCGATCCTCGATGTCGACTACCATCACGGCAACGGCACGCAGGAGATCTTCTACAGCCGCGACGACGTGCAGGTGCTGAACCTGCATGGCGACCCGATGACCGAATATCCGTTCTTCCTGGGCCACGCCGACGAGCGCGGCACTGGGCCCGGCGAAGGCTTCAATGTCAACTACCCCATGCCGTTCGGCACCACATGGGATGCCTGGAATGCTTCGCTGGAGGACGCCTGCGCGAAACTTGCGGCTTACGCTCCCGATGTCGTTGTCGTCTCGCTTGGCGTCGACACGTTCGAGAAGGACCCGATCAGCAGGTTCAAGTTGAAAAGCGCCGACTATCCCAAGATTGGCCGTCGCATCGCCAAGCTCGGCCTGCCGACGCTGTTCGTCATGGAAGGCGGCTATGCCGTCGAGGAAATCGGCATCAACGCGGTCGGCGTGCTGACCGGATTCGAGGATCGGTAATGCATGTCGCCCAAAGGGCTGCCCCGGGCGTTCGACTCGAGAGCGCAGCGGTGATGGCAGCTACGCCCCTTGGCCGCCGATCGTCTGGAGCGCGCCACTTCCCCAGGCCCTCGATCGTCATTGTCTGCTCTCCGGCGCGTAATGGAGGATGACAACACCTGACTTGAGCGTCCTCGTCTCGAGATGCTTCAGGGGTATCCGATTCGGGCCGCCCTTGAAGAGCGGCGTGCCTCTCCCGAGAATGACGGGGTTGATGCCGAGGTGATACTCGTCGATCAGGCCATGCTCCATCAGGGTCGCCGTGAGGTCGGCGCTGCCGAACACGAAGATGTCTCCGCCGTCCCTGGTCTTCAGCTTGGAGATTTCTTCCGCGACATTGCCGTTGAAGAGCTTCGTATTGTTCCAGTCGGCGCTTTTCAGCGTGCGCGAGAAGACCACCTTCTCGATCTTGTTCATGAAATCTGCGATCCAGCCTTGCTCGAACGGCCAATAGGCCGCCATGAGCTCGTAGGTCACGCGGCCGAAGATCAGCGTGTCGGCCTTTTCCTGGGTCTTACGAATGTAGTCCTCGAGTTCTTCTTCGAAGACGAACCAGCTGATGTCCCTGTCAGGACCTTCGAAAAAGCCGTCGACGCTCACCATGTCCCATATGATCAGTTTTCTCATAGAACCCTCCTCTTCGTGTATCCCTTTGTGAATTCTCGGCCTATCCCGTGAAGCGGAAGCGCATGTTGGTGATCTGCCCCGCTTCCCGAGCCCTCGGTCTTCTCCAGCCTGATCGGCACCATGCCGTTCTGACTGAAGCGGCGGATGCCGACGAGGACAGGCGCGACATGGAGACCTCGTCGACAAGCCCTGATTCGGGCCGACGGGAAGTCGCAGCATTTCAGCGGGATGCGACGAAGCGTTCCAGTTTGCCGAGAGTTTGCAGTCCCAGTTCCACGGCACCGAAGCCCTTCGCCTCCTGGAACTCGGCAGCCGTGCTGAATACCATGCCCAGCGTCACCTTCGTTGCCCCGTCCTGATCCTCGAACGAGGCCCAGGCGTCGGCATGTTTCGGCCCGTTCTCGCCCCAATGCAGCGTATAGCCGATCCTCTCCTCGGGCCGGACCTCGTTATAGAGATGGTGGTTCGGGAAAACCGTGCCGTCAGACGCGATCATGTCGAATACCCACTCGCCGCCCGCTCGCAAGTCGATCCTCTTCGTTCGACAGGAGAAGCCTTCCGGCCCCCACCATTGCGGCAGCGTTTCACGGTTCATCCACGCGCCCCAGACGATGGACCGCGGCGCCTGAATCACCCGCTGCAGCACCATGGTTCGTTCGGCCGCGCCCGCGAGGTTGTCCAGACCGGCACCGAAGCCCGCCCGGTAGCCTGCTTCCATGTCCTGCGCCAGCGAGGAAAGTTGCACCGTCACGACCAGCCGGCTGCGCTCGTGCGTGCCTGAGAGATCTGCCGTCACCAGCGCTGCTGATTGCGTCACGCCTTCGCACGAGATCACCTCGTAGTTCACACTGCACAGCGCTGGCTGCAACACCAGCCAGCCATTCTCGCAGCGGATTTCCGGCTGGCCCTCTACCTTGCAGAGCGAGATCTCGCGACCACCCACCCTGGTGTCGGCCTCCAAAAACTCCACGGTAACCGAGGGTGATGGCGCAGCCCAGATCGCCCGCGCGGCTGGGGCCGTCCATGCCTCCCACAGCACGGCCAATGGCGCGGCCACGTCTCGTTCGAAGGTCAGCGTCGCAAAACGGCCCTTCCTATCATCGGGCACCGCACGGGACGCACTGTTTGTAGCGAGGTTCTGTGTCATTCTGCGCGCTCCTTCTTCATCACGTTCATCACAAATGCGTCCAACCGGTCGAGCCGAGCTTCCCAGATGGCCCGCTGTTCATCGAGCCATGTCCGCGCTGGATCCAGAGCCTCGGGTACGATGGCGCAGGTGCGTATGCGCCCGTCCTTGGACGTGGTGATCAACCCTGCCTCCTCCAGCACGGAAAGGTGCCGCATCACCGTGGGCAGCCGCAGTCCCGTCGGCCCAGCCAGATCCGTTACCCGCGCAGGTGTTTCGGCGAGCCGGGTCAGGATCGACCGGCGGGTCGGATCAGCGAGCGCGTGGAAGAGCAGCGAGAGATCAGGATCATGCTTAGCCATATCGCTAACTATCGCCCAATTTGCCGGTGGCGCAAGCAAAAACTTCGTCAAGTCGCTAAGTATTTTTTGCGCAACGCGCCGAGTTGTTGGAGCAGGCGGATTCTGTTGCTGGCTTGCTGGAGAAAGTCGTTCACAGCGATGCTCGCACAGGCCGATGCCTTCAGTCGAAGACAAAATCCTGAAGCCGCCAGTCCGCTTCCCGGACGGAAGGTCGGACACCTCACCGAAGCGCTTCACGCGGCCTGCAAGAATGGCCACCGACCTGTCGCAGCCACGGCTATCTTGTTGTTGGACCATGATCTTCTTTGAAAAGGCGTTCGCCCTCTGCGAGGTCTTGCTCTACTTCTAGGGACGGCATGAGGGCACCGATTCTGGAAGAACGCAGCATTTGAAATCGGGGAAGCATCGATGATCGACGACGAGCCGGACAGCGAACGCGTCTCGGCGCTGGCGCCGTTCCGACACGGCATTTTCCGCGCCGTATGGTCCGCCAGTCTGGTTTCGAATTTCGGTGGCTTGATCCAGGGCGTCGGCGCCGCCTGGATGATGACCACGATCGCCACCTCGTCCTATCAGGTTGCGCTGGTCCAGGCTTCGACCACCTTGCCGATCATGCTGTTTGCGCTCGTTGCCGGGGCCATCGCCGACAGCTTCAACCGGCGCAAGGTCATGCTGATTGCCCAGATCTTCATGCTGGTCGTCTCGGTTCTGCTGGCCGTGTTCACCTATCTTGGCTTGATGACGCCGTGGACGCTGCTCGCCTTCGCCTTCCTGATCAACAGCGGCACGGCGCTTTACAACCCGTCATGGCAAGCTTCTGTCGGCGACATGGTGCCGCGCGCCAAGCTGCCGGCTGCCGTCGCGCTCAATTCGTTGGGCTTCAACCTAACGCGCAGCGTCGGCCCGGCGATCGGCGGCATCATCGTTGCCGCCGCAGGTGCCGCAGCGGCCTTTGCCGCCAACGCATTGAGCTATGTCGGGCTGATCATCGTGCTGGCCCGCTGGAAGCCGGACCTGCCGGCCTCGACACTGCCGCGCGAGACGCTTGGCGCGGCGATGGGTGCCGGCCTGCGTTACGTCGCCATGTCGCCCAATATCGGCAAGGTGCTGGTCAGGGGTGCGGCCTTCGGCTTCAGCGCCGGCGCGGTCCTGGCGCTGCTGCCGCTGGTGGCGCGCGACGTCGTCAAGGGCGATGCCTTGACCTACGGCATCATGCTAGGTGCTTTCGGTATCGGTGCCGTCGGCGGCGCGCTGATCAGCGTCCGGCTGCGGCAGATCCTGTCGAGCGAGACGATGGTGCGCATGGCATTCGCCGGCTTTGCGCTCTGCGCCTTCAATGCCGCCGTCAGCGACCAGGCTTGGCAAACGTCGCTCGGGCTGCTCATCGGCGGCGCCTGCTGGGTGATCGCGCTGGCGCATTTCAACGTTACCGTGCAGATGTCAACACCGCGCTGGGTGGTCGGCCGGGTGCTCTCGGTCTATCAGACGGCGACCTTCGGCGGAATCGCCCTCGGCAGCTGGATCTGGGGTGTTGTCGCTGATGCGCAAGGCGCCGAATTCGCTCTGACCGCGGCCGCCGTCACGATGCTGGCGGGCGGCGCGATCGGCCTGTTGCTGCCCTTGCCGCAGCAGGCAGTGCTCAACCTCGATCCGCTGAACCGTTTTAAGGAGCCGCATCTTGCGCTCGACCTGAAACTGCGCAGCGGGCCGATCGCCATCATGATCGAGTACATCATCCGCGAGGCGGACGTGCCGGAATTCCTGGCCACCATGGCCGAACGCGGCCGCATCCGCCGCCGCGACGGCGCCCGCAACTGGACGCTGGCCCGCGATCTCGAAAATCCCGCAATATGGATCGAGCACTATCACACGCCGACATGGCTCGAATACATCCGCCACAACAAGCGGGCCACTCATGCCGACGCCGTTGTCGGCGAGCGCCTGCGGGCGCTGCACAGCGGCGACGAGCCGCCGCGCGTCCGCCGCATGATCGAGCGTCCGACAACCGCCGGCACCGCGATCGTCATGCCGAAAGGACCAATCGAGCATTAGGTTGGCGGAAGCCCTGTCGGAGGAAGCACGCGCAAGCTCATTCGCTTGTGCCGCGTTGCGCCGAGAAGCTATTTGACCTTGATGATGACCTTGCCCTTGGCCCGGCCCTGTTCAATGTATGCCAATGCCTCGTTGGTCTGCTCAAGCGGAAAGACGCGATCTATAACCGGGCGGATGACGCCCGTTTCGATGAGCGACGTGATTTTTGCCAACTGCTCGCCATTGGCCGCCATGAACAGGAACGAGTATCGGACATCTGTGCGTTTCGCCCGTCGCCTGATGCCTGCGCTCAAAACGCGCATGACCAGGTTCAGCACCCAGTTCAGCCCTTTCTCCCTGGCAAACCCAGGATCGGGCGGACCGGAGATCGAAACCGCGACGCCACCTGGCTTCAACACACGCAGGGACTTTTCGAGGGTCTTGTTGTCCTGGCTATTCAGGACGACATCGTAGCCCGAAAGGACTTTCTCGAAGTCATCCTTCTTGTAGTCGACAATGACATCGGCGCCCAGCTTCCTGACCATATCCATGTTCGAGGCGCTTGTTGTCGTGGCGACCGTCGCGCCGAGGTGCTTTGCCAATTGGATGGCGAATGTTCCCACTCCGCCGGAGCCGGCCTGAATAAAAACCTTTCGTCCTTTCTTCAGGCTCGCTCTTTCGACCAGCGCCTGCCAGGCAGTCAGCCCCACCAGGGGAATCGACGCAGCCTCTTCCATGCTGAGGTTTTTTGGCTTCAGCGCCACGTCCGCATCATCAATCGCGATGTACTCGGCGAAAGCCCCGATCCGACCGTCGCGCGGTCGCGCATAGACCTCGTCGCCCGGTTTGAACTGTCGGACCTTCGAGCCGACGCGAATGACCGTTCCAGCCACGTCATGGCCTGCAACGAAAGGCCGGCGATAGGGCAGGATGAGCTTGAACTCTCCATCCCTGATCTTGGAGTCCAGCAGATTGACGCTGGCGGCATGGATCTGCACCAGCACGTCCTTCTCCCCGACTTCCGGCTCCGGAACGTCTCGGAGCCGCAGGGGAGCGTTCTTTGCGTATCGATCGATGATGAAGGCCTTCATGGCAGCTTTCCCAAATTGAGGGACCCGGTGTGACGCGCCCCTATTGCATTACGCCCATTTACTGATATTATGATCATAATGCAATAGCTGACCGAAGGAGAAAGCAACATGCGCTACGAGAAGGGCAGGAAGGACGCATCGCGGCAGCGGATCATGGATGTGGCGACCGAACGGTTTCGCTCCGACGGCATCGCTTCATCAGGTATCGCCGGCATCATGGGCGAGGCGGGACTGACCAATGGAGCTTTCTATCCGCATTTTCCATCCAAGGCGGCGCTCGTGCGTGAGAGCGTGGCGGCGGCCCTGGAGATTCAGGCGACCCAGATTCAGGAGGCGGTGGCTGCCGGTGGCCTGCCAATGGCCATCGACGCGTATCTGTCGGCGGAACACCGAGACAATCCAGGCCACGGTTGCGCTTCAGCCGCGCTGTTGCCCGAAATTGCGCGTGAGCCGGTCGAGACGCGCCAGGTTTACGCCGAGCACCTGCTCAAGCTCGTACGTCCAGTGGCGGCCGAACTGACACCCGACGCCCGCGACCCCGAAGATGTCGCGTTCGGCGTCTTCGCGACCCTGATCGGCACGCTTGAGCTATCGCGCGCGGTGAACGGGACCGAACTATCCGATCGGATCCTTGCGGCTGGCGCGGTGGCGGCGAAGGCGCTGCTCCAGCCCCGCGACAACGACAAGCCGGAAGAAAGGAAACCATCATGAACGTGCATCATCTGTCGCGACCTGCCGCGATCGTCAAACACAGGGACGTGCCGACGAAAACGGTCGACGTCGGCGGTACGAAATTCGCCTACCGGGAGCTCGGGCCCACAACCGGGGTACCGGTGATCTTCCTTACTCATCTGAGTGCGGTACTCGACAATTGGGATCCCCGGGTCGTCGATGGCATTGCCGCAAAACGGCACGTTATCACCTTCGATAACCGTGGCGTTGGCGCATCAGGCGGGTCCACTCCCAACACGGTGGAGGCGATGGCCCGTGACGCGATCGCCTTCATCCGGGCCCTCGGCTTCGAGCAGGTCGATCTGCTCGGCCTATCTCTTGGCGGCTTCATCGCCCAGGCGATTGTTCAGCTGGAGCCTGATCTGGTTCGCAAGATCATCCTCGCGGGAACCGGCCCAGCCGGGGGTACCGGCATCGACAGGGTGACATCAGTCACCATCTTCGACATGATCCGCGCCGCGCTGACCATCAGGGACCCAAAGAACTACCTCTTCTTCACCCAAAGCCCCAACGGCAAGAAGGCGGCGCGCGCGTTTCTGCAGCGCTTGAAGGAACGGACCAATGACCGCGACAAGCCCATCGCCCTCGGCGCTTTCAGCCAGCAGCTCAAGGCAGTCCGTGCCTTTGGCCTTGAGCGCCCTGCCGACCTATCGCGTGTCCGGCACCCGGTGCTCGTGGTGAATGGCGATCACGACAGAATGGTGCCCACCAGCAATTCCGTCGACCTGGCACGGCGCTTTCCCAATGCCGAGCTGGTCCTGTACGAGGACGGCGG
Organism: Mesorhizobium sp. WSM4814; assembly: GCF_055811595.1. Classification (NCBI taxonomy): domain Bacteria; kingdom Pseudomonadati; phylum Pseudomonadota; class Alphaproteobacteria; order Hyphomicrobiales; family Phyllobacteriaceae; genus Mesorhizobium; species Mesorhizobium sp. WSM4814. The sequence continues at coordinate 83,180 of NZ_JBVVQT010000001.1, read as the reverse complement.
GCATACGGCCATTTTCCAGTATCACGGCGCCTTCGTGGAAAAGGCCCTGGACTTTCTCGAGGCCTAATCCGGCCGTGCCGGTGTGGCCAGTTGGTCGGCAAATGACGCTTCGATCCATGCGCTAACCTGACGGGCAACACCGTACACTAGATCGGGGAAGCCCTGAGGAAGGAAGCGCACGCAAGCTAATTCGCCGAATCTGCGTTGCTTCGACAACGGACCTTCAGTCTGTTCCCGTAAAGCCAAGTGACACCCGTGCGTCAGGATGCGGCGCGCAGGCTCGTACGGACGCGCCGCCTGCTTGTGGCGCGGGACTTCTCCGCCACGACACCGGTGATCTCGACCACGCCGTTCTCATGCGGTTTGGCGTTTGTGACCTTGTGGAGACGCTCATAGGGCAACAGTTCCTTGACCCGGGCGTCGAGCACCGCGACTTCGGCTCGCAGGTCTTCGCATTCCTGCCTCTGGACATCGAGTTGTATCTGTTCGGATGCCTGCTGCAGGGAAAGCTGCGAAAAATTCGCGCTCACGGTCGAGAGGTGCATCTTGTCGTTTTCGTTCTCCTTTCTGAGAACCGACAACCTTTCCTCCGCAATTTGCTTTTCGGCGACAGCGTCGCTCCATTGAGCCTTGAGTTTGGCGATCTCGCTCGCGGCTTGATTGTTCTCGTTCGAGGCGACTTCAAATCGTGATTGGAGGTTGCGAATTTCAGAACGCAGGCCGCCGATCTCAGCGAAACTACGCGCACGCTCGGCTTCCCTGTCACCTTCCATGATACGGGCCGCTTCCGTCATTTCCGACAGCTTCGCTTGCGCGATATCGAGCGATTTCTGCAGCCGCATCTCCTCTTGTTCGCTCTTGCCGAGCGCAGACAGCAGTTCCGAAAGTCGCGCCGCGTCACTGGCATGAATCGTCGAGAGCTCGTCCAGCCGGTGCCGCGCCTCAGCTTCCCGCTTCAGCGCCTTGTCGAAGTCGATCGACAGGCTGACATGCTTTTCCCGCAATATCTCGTTCTCGCGCGCGCATCGGTTGGCCTCGGCCGTTCTGGCCGAAAGCGTTTTGACGAGGTCGCCGAACTCCGCTTCGCGTTCTGCGCTCGCATTGCCTGCCACGACGAGTTCCAGCTTTGCTGCAGCCAGCGCACTGCGAAGTGCCTCCTTGTCCTCGGCCAGGCTTATCTCGCGCTGCTGCAGGGCCTCGACGGCGCTTTCGCGCTCGCGCTGCTTTCTGGTCGCATCGTGGAACTGCTCCGATAGCACTCTTTGCTGCGTGGTCAGGCTGCCATTTGCCAGTTCCAGTTCGTTTGCGCGAAGAATGTCCCCGTGCAGCAGCTTCAGGAATTCGCCTGTCAGGTGATGCGAGGTCGTGATCTCCGACAGTTTCGTGTTGATCTCCTGCAGATACTCGCGCGCATCGTCAAACAGCCCCTCAACGGCATCTAGCGCAGCCAGGCGGGTTTGTGTGTGGGAGGTCAGCCGCCGTGCGATCTCGGGAGCGTCGGCATCGTCCTCGGGCTGAGAGTTGTCATTCCTTGCCGCGAGATTCTCATCCAGAACGTTGTCCAACGGCGATTGGTCGTCCAGGTTGAGACACTCATCGAACGCATCCGCCAAATCGGCTTCGAGTTCCTTGAATGCCCTGTCCACCGTCTCGGCACGCTTGATCAGACTTCTTATTTTCATGACTGAACATCCCCTACTGTAACGCCATCTGGGGTCTTGATCCTCGCCTCCCGGATACGGGTTCATCCCCTTCCCCCTGATCGCGCGGTGGCGCATGAGGCGAGCCCACGCTAGGGACAGGCTTGGCCACTGTCCTCGTCTGTTTGAATGATGCAAACCTTGTAACTGCCCTGATTGCCGCCGGCTTTCGGGCAAACAACCACCGTCGGAACGTCCGCCGGAGGCCTTGCACCGACAGCAACTGACCGTACGTCAGCGATCATCGTCGTGCCGCTATCGGGAGAGGACGCGAATGCGGCTCTGAAACTCACCCCGATCGACATAGCATCCCCGCAGATGTCTCAGCCCCGTATTTGGGTTGAACGATTGGCGGCCGTGAAGCACCCGGCGATTATCGAAGACCGCCATTTCGCCGGCTTGAGGCGGTAGGCTATTTGAAAACGCGAGCTGCGGATCATCATCATCAGCTTGCGATAAGCCGCATAGAAGGGGGTGCATATCTCGGAGGGAAGGTCGATGACATCGACAAGATGGGCGTTGAACCGCAACTCTGTCACGTCTCCATTGCGTCGAGTTACGATCACAGGAAACCGACCGCGCAGATCGTAGTTTTCGTCGTGAAAACGATAGGGGATATCGACCTCGCACAAGAGACGGTATGCTTCCGGATCTTCCGCCTGTAATGCGGCCACAACCGCAAACCCGTCGGCAAAGACCGATCCACCGCCCTCAGCATCATTCGCGATACAATGCAGGAATTGATAGCCGGGCGGCACCTCCTGGTTCGCGAGATCGGTGTGTAACGGCAAGGCGACAGGGGTGTAGGCCAAGTTGTTCGGGTTCGGCATCGACACGACTTCGAACATAGTGCCGAAATTTGTCTGGCGCAGGAAACCTACCCGATCGGCCGCACGCCGCCCGGCGTCGGGATCATCGCCAAGCCCCTCGACGATGGAGAGCCCGTATGCAGCCGTCGCCCTCAGCCAGGCAAGCAGATCGGCATCGCTTTGAAAAAGGCCCCCGGCAGAGTAGCGCGGTATGGTTTCAAGATCGATCGAGCCGTCCCAGAGTTTCGGAGCGATCTCGGCCGGATCGTCCCGCTTTCTGCCTGGGCGGTAGGATTCAAAGAAATGGCCCGGGATTTCCTCCTCAGCCAGGCCGTTCGGCCAGACAATGCTCACAGCGCCGCGTCTGTCCTGGACGTTGAGGGGTCTGAGCGAGGCGTCAACATTGGTCAGGTCGAATATTCGTTCTTGGGTCTGTGGGTGAAACGCCGATGGCGCATTATCCTTTAGCCAAAGCCAGGGATAGCAGACTGTTTCGCCTGACGAGAACGTCACGGCAAGCTCGGTCTCCCGGGCTTCCACGGAAAGCATGGTATTCATGATTGTGTCTCTGAACACGAAATTAAATCTTCAGATTGGATCGGGCCCGCAAGCCATCAACCCAGAGGTGGTGGCCACCACAAGCTCGGCTTCCCATAACGATGGGATCCGGGTTTTCTGTTCGGTTCTTCGAGCACTCGATCTCCAGGTTAAACCTGGCTCCAGCTGAAATCTGGTGCACACAGCGATGGTAGCGGTCATTTGCCGGCGGTGTCCAGCTAAATGCAATGGGATCGCCATCCCCCTCTGGGCTGCCCTCGCCGACAACCCAGCTTCACTGCGGCGATAAAACCATCATCATATCGGGAACCGCGTTGACGTAAACGTCAACCCGAAGCTATATGCGCCGGCGACCTTGATCGCGAAATGCGCAAGACGGCGACTTCGGGCCGGATCAAAGTGCCCCAGACCGAAGTGCCCCAGACCGAAGTGCAATGGGGTGCGACAAACGCAACGAGACGAGGAGAACGGCCATGGGCGTTCAGGAAATTGCCGACAAGATCAGCGCGCGCGTGGCGAGTGCCGGGTTCGATCGTTCCGTGAAATTCGACACCGGAGGCGACGGCGTCATCGTCATCGACGGCGCTCAAGTCTCGACCACCGACGCGCCGGCCGACTGCACGATAAAGCTTTCGCTCGACGATCTGGAATCGCTGATATCAGGCGATCTCAACCCGACCATGGCGTTCATGTCCGGCAAGATAAAGGTCGAAGGCGACATGAGCGTCGCCATGGCGCTGAGCCAGTTGATCGGCTGACCCATTCCAATCCTGGATGGAAACAAGCCGCCGCCCGATGGCAGCGGCTTGTTTCCGATCCGTCAGGCAGCGAGCGACAGCCGCTGTGCCTTCAGCTTGCGCCCGGCCGCCTTCAGCGTGCCCTGCGCGCCGGCGAGCACGCCTTCCACCAGCTCCAGCGCCAGCAGGCGGTGCCGCTCATAAGGTCCCGGCATGGCCAGCGAGCCGGTTTTATCGGCCGAGAACCCGAAGCGCTCATAATAGGGCGCATCGCCGACCAGCAGGATCGCCGCATGGCCGAGGCGCGCCGCTTCAGCGATTGCAAGGCGCATCAGCGCCGAGCCGATGCCGGCATTCTTGATTGTGGGATCGACGGCGAGCGGGCCAAGCAGAAGGGCGGACCTACCGCCCTCGCCCAGCACGACATCCCACAGCCGCACGGTGCCGGTGACAGCGCCCGACGCGTCGCGTGCGACAAAGGCCAGGCCTTCCGAAGGCCGGCGGCCGCGCCGCAGCTTTTCCGACGATTTTCTCCGGCGCTTCGGCCCCATGGCGCGATCGAGCAAGGCCTCGCGCGCCGGGACGTCGGCAGCGGTTTCGGCGGTGATGACGAAAGCGCTGGCAATCTCCCCCCCCGAGGGGGAGATGTCGCCAAAGGCGACAGAGGGGGTCGGCACGTCCTGACGCGACACCCTGTCGTGGGCGAAGGACGTCGGCGCTTCACGCGAGACGACCCCCTCTGGCCACTTCGTGGCCATCTCCCCCTCAAGGGGGGAGATTCCGCGCGCGGCGCCATCAACGATGAAATCCACAATTTCCATTTCCGCGATCCTTCACGAGCGGATTGTTCCACAGGCGAGCCCGGGCGGGCGACAGGCGCCCGCGCCGGATGATCTGACCGGCTCTTGCGAGCCGTCAGATCACGTAGGATCGGAGGGGCTCGAAGCCGTTGAAGGCGACCGAGGCGTAGGTCGTCGTGTAGGCGCCGGTGCCCTCGATCAGCACCTCGTCGCCGATGGTCAGCGACAGGGGCAGCGGATACGGCGTCTTCTCGTACATCACGTCGGCCGAATCGCAGGTCGGGCCGGCGAGCACGCATGGCGCGGTCTCGGTGCCGTCATGCGCGGTGACGATCGGGTAGCGGATCGCCTCGTCCATCGTCTCGGCGAGACCGCCGAACTTGCCGATGTCGAGGAAGACCCAGCGGACATTGTCGTTGTCGGCCTTCTTCGAGATCAGCACGACTTCCGACTTGATGACGCCGGCATTGCCGACCATGCCGCGGCCCGGTTCGATGATGGTCTCGGGAATCGCGTTGCCGAAATGCTTGCGCAGCGCCGAGAAGATCGCCTGGCCATAGGCCTGTGCCACCGGCACGTCCCTGAGGTAACGGGTCGGGAAACCGCCGCCCATATTGACCATCTTGAGCACAATGCCTTCGTCAGCGAGCGTAGCGAACACCTTTTTGGCGTCGCCGAGCGCGCGGTCCCAGGCGGTCAGGTCGGTCTGCTGCGAGCCGACATGGAACGACACGCCATAGGCGTCCAGCCCGAGCGCCCTCGCGTGGCGCAGCACGTCGACCGCCATCGCCGGCACGCAGCCGAACTTGCGCGACAGCGGCCATTCGGCGCCTTCGCCGTCGGTCAGCACGCGGCAGAACACACGGGCGCCGGGTGCAACGCGGGCGATCTTCTCGACCTCCTCGACGCAGTCCACCGCGAACAACCGGATGCCGAGTTGATAGGCGCGCTGGATGTCGCGCTCCTTCTTGATGGTGTTGCCGAAGGAGATGCGGTCCGCCGGCGCGCCGGCGTCCATCGCCATCTCGACTTCGGCAACGGAAGCTGTGTCGAAGGACGAGCCCATCGCAGCAAGCAGGCGCAGGATTTCCGGCGCCGGATTTGCTTTCACCGCATAGTAGATTTTCGAATCGGGAAGCGCCTTCTCGAAGGCGCGGAAATTGTCGCGCACGACATCGAGATCGACGACGAGGCAAGGGCCGTTCGGACGTCGGGTGGCGAGGAAGTCAAGGATGCGCTGGGTAGCCATCGGGGTCTCTCCATAGCGCCTTTCGGCGCGCACAAAGGCTGCGGGACACGGGTCATCGACCTCGCGAACACGCGGTGGACAAAGGCGGGACGTCAATCCATGGAACCAGCCGGTGGAGACCCCGGAACCATGAAGCGCCGTCTCGCGGCGGTGAACCTTGGCCTTGCCCGGCCTCGGTTCGCTTTGTCTGCCTTGGCTTGGATTGGGAGAACCCGTTCCGCACTGCCGGCAATGAAGGTGTGCCTCTTCAGTAACCCCGGTCTTTGGACGACCGGCAGAACACCAGAAAGGCCCGCACCGTCGTTGCTTCAAGGTGTCCTCGGTCTGGCGGTTGGCCGCTAAACCGACTGGAGGGGTTAGCTCCAGTTACCTTACCGATATCCCTCACCATTTTGAGGATCGGCGGACACCCACAGGCACGTGCGACTTTGGGCAAGCGCGATATAAGGTCGATGGACTTCACAATCAATAAAAATCGTACGCCAGGTTGTAAAATTCCTGGCGTCGAACAATGTTGCAACAACTGTATCCGGATATCGAACGCATGGCAGGCACTCGCGGCCCTCTGAACGCTTTTCTCGACCTCGATGATATACCTGTATCCAATGCGCAGTCCGGCCCGCTTGCCGGCCTGCGACTGGCCGTCAAGGATATTTACGACGTCGCCGGCTACCGCACCGGCTGCGGCAATCCGCAAAAATACCAGCAGGCTTCACCCGCCTCGGCGACGGCGCCGGCCGTCCAGGCGCTGCTTGATTCGGGCGCGCGCTTCGTCGGCAAGACGCAGACCGACGAACTGGCCTTCTCGCTGATGGGGCTGAACGCGCATTTCCCGTCGCCGGTCAATCCGGCAGCACCTGATCGCGTCACCGGCGGCTCGTCCTCCGGTTCCGCCGCCACGGTCGCCGGCGGGCTGGCCGACATCGCCGCCGGATCCGATACCGGCGGCTCGATTCGCGCCCCGGCAAGCTTTTGTGGGCTGATCGGCCTGAGGACCACGCATGGCGGCATCTCGCTCGAAGGCGCCATGTCGCTGGCCCCTTCACTGGATACGTTCGGCTGGTTCGCCAGGGACACGGCCACCTATGAAAAGGTCGGCGCGGTGCTGCTCGGCGACGATCTGCACAACCAAGAATTGCAGCGCCCCCTCGCGCTGGATGCGCTGGACGGGCTCGTGCTCGGCTCGCGGGAAGCTAACGAGTATCGCGCCATGGTCCGCGCTGTCGCATCGGTGCTGGGCGCACCGCGCACCGTTGCCCCGCTGTCGCATTCCACCGACGATCTCTATTGGTGCTTCCGCAAACTGCAGGGGTACGAGGCGTGGCAAAATCATGGTGCCTGGATCGCCGGCGGCGATCGGATGCTCGGCCCCGGCGTTAAGGAGCGCTTCGAGCATGGCGCAGCCATCGACGCGGCAACCGCGCAATTCGAAACGGAACGTCGCGTTTCGTTTCGTCTTGAGCTTGCCGACCTGCTTGGCGAGGACGGTGTCCTTGTGCTGCCGACCGCTCCAGGTGCCGCCCCGCTCAAGGCCGCCTCATTCGACGATTTGCAGACCTATCGCGAACGCGCGCTGAGACTGTTGTGTCTTTCCGGTCTGTCCGGCTTTCCGCAGATCACCCTGCCGCTGGGCCTGGTTGACGGCGCCCCGTTCGGCCTCTCGCTGCTCGGACCGAAAAACAGCGACCGGCAGCTGATGGCGCTCGCCGCGCGCATCCTTTCAGCCCAGCAAAGGAGCGCATGACATGGATACACTGACCCGCATGCGCGCCTTCATCGACGTCGTCGAGGCCGAAGGATTTTCGGCGGCGGCGCGCAAGATCGGCCGCTCCAAGGCGCTGCTGTCGAAATATGTGCGCGAGTTGGAGGACGAGCTCGGCGCGCTGCTGCTCAACCGCACCACCAGGCAGTTCTCGCTGACCGAGGCCGGCCACACCTATTACCGCCGCGCCTCGGAGATCGTCCGCGAGGTCGACAGCCTGGCCGATGCGGTGCGCGAATCCTCTGGCGACGTGCGCGGCAGGATCAAGCTGTCGGCGCCGCGCACCTTTGCCGACGCGCCGATCGGCCTATCGTTGATTGACTTCGCCAAGCAGCATCCCGACATCGTGCTCGACATTCATCTCGATGACCGCTTCGTCGATCTGGTCGAGGAAGGCTTCGATCTCGCCGTGCGCATTTCGCGGCTGGAAAGCTCCTCGCTGATCGCCAGGCGCCTGGCGCCGTTCTCGGTGCGGCTGTGCGCATCACCCGAGCTGATCGCCAGGCACGGCATGCCGACGCGGCCGCAGGACCTTGGCCGCATGCCCTGCATCATCGACACCAATGGCCGCTGGCTGACCAACTGGCCGTTCAAGGGCGACAGCGGCGACACGGTGACTGTTTCGGTCTCCGGTCCGATCGAGGTCAACAGTCCGATGGCGGCAAGGGCGGCGGCCGTGGCAGGATTGGGATTTTCCATCCTGCCGGATTTCATCGCAGCGCCCGATATCGAAAGTGGCCGGCTGGTGACCGTGCTGGATGACCGCATCCTGCCGGGTGGCGGCATTTTCGCCGTCTATCCGCACCGGCGCTATTTGCCTGCGAAAGTTCGCGTCTTTGTCGATTTCCTGGTGCAGTGGTTCAAGACGATTGACAATGCATGAGCTTTTGGCCGCCCGGGGTCCCATTTTCGCCCGCTTTCTGGTAACTCTCGACAGTCACCGAAGTCGATGGAATCACCACCCAGAATGAACCTGAAGCGGCAAGCAATCATGATGGCTTCGGCCATGGCGGCGACTTTTGCCACGGTCGGGCCAGCCGACGTGCATCCCCACGTCTTCGCCGAGGCTCGCCTCGAAGTGATCCTCAGCCCGGATCACCAAAGCGTGAAGGCCTTGCGTCATGTCTGGCGCTTCGACGATTTGTTTTCGAGCACGGTGATGATGGAGTTCGACAAGAATTCCGACCTGAAGCTTGACGACAAGGAGCTGAAGGAAGTCGCCGACACCGTCCACGCTTCGCTGGCGGAGTTCAATTACTTCCAGCTCGTCACCGTCGACGGCAAGGATGAGGCGATGAGCCCGCCGCCGCAGCTGATGGCGAATTTCGACAACGACCAGCTCATTATCCTGTTCGAATCCGAACCCAAGGCGCCAACCAGGCTGGCCGGCAAGATCGATATCGGCGTCTATGACCCGACCTTCTACACGGCGATCGATTTCACCGAGGATGCCAATATGCAGGTCGCCGAATTGCCGTCGACATGCACGAGCAAGGTCGTTCGTCCGAACCCCGACGAGGCGATCGCCGCGAACCAGAAGAACCTGACGGACGCCTTCTTCAATGATCCGACAGGCACCGATATGAGCAAGATATTTGCGACCAAGCTTGAACTGAACTGTCAGGCAAAAGGATAATCCGGTGACGAAACCGTCCCTGCGTTTGGCTTTCGGCCTTTTGGCCGCCGCCCTTGTCATGACGCACGTCCTCGGCTCAGCCCACGCCCAGAGCTCGCTCGGCATCGGCACCAATGACGGGATGGCTCCCACCACCGGCCCGTTCGCCCAGATCCTGATGTGGATCAATCTGCGTCAGCAGGAATTCTACCGCGCGCTTGCCGGTGCGATGAAGGCGATGCGTGAGGACGGCAGCAAGCTGTGGCTGCTTATCGGCCTGTCCTTCGCCTACGGTATTTTCCATGCCGCCGGCCCCGGTCACGGTAAGGCGGTGATCTCGTCCTACATGGTCGCGAACGAAGTCGCGCTCAGGCGCGGCATCATGCTGTCCTTCGTCTCGGCCCTGTTGCAGGCGGTGACGGCGATCCTGGTGATGATGCTCGCCTACTTCGTCCTGCGCGGCACCACCATATCGATGACCGACGCGGCATGGTTCCTCGAAGTCACGAGTTTTGTCTTTGTCACCCTGTTCGGCGCCTGGCTTTTGTGGCGCAAGGCCGGCCCTGCCATCCTTCGCCTGTTCGGTGCGAACCCTGCCTATAGCCTTTCGGCGGCCCATGCCGGCCATTCGCAAACAGGCCATCCTGCACATGCGCATTCGGTGCATGCGCTTCACGCACATGGCCATGACGGCCACGATAACCAGGATCATGGCGCACACGACCATCACCATGACCATGGCGCACACGACCATGGCCATGGCGGGCACCATCACCATGCGGCGGGCGAAGTCTGCGAGACATGCGGACATTCACACGCGCCCGACCCGGCGCTGCTTTCCGGCGACCGCTTCGACTGGCGCACTGCCTGGTCGGCGGTGGCTGCGGTCGGCATCCGGCCGTGTTCGGGCGCGCTGATCGTGCTGAGCTTTGCCGCGCTCAACGGGCTGTGGTTCGGCGGCATTCTGTCGGTGCTGGCGATGGCACTCGGCACCGCGATCACCGTCTCGATCCTGGCGACGCTGGCGGTGACGGCCAAGAACTGGGCGGTGTATTTCGCTGGCGACGGCCGCATGGGCAACCGCATCCATTCAATCGTCGAGATCGGCGGCGCCGCCTTCGTCTTTTTGTTCGGGTTGCTGTTGTTGTCGGCGAGCCTGACTGGTGGTGGATAGCGCCTCGATCAGACGGGCAAAACTGTTGGTGTTGGCGCCGCCCCTCATCGCCCTGCCGGGCACTTCTCCCCGTATAGTGACGGGGAGGAGGGCGCCTTCGCAGAGGATTTCGCCAATATCCAGCGCTGCAAAAAAGCGCCGAGGGTGCGGCCAGCCCCCTTCTCCCCGTCACTATACGGGGAGAAGGTGCCGGCAGGCGGATGAGGGGCGGCGCCGAGGTCGACAATTGGCGTAGTACTGGAAAGACCCGAATATCAACGCAAATTAAAACTTCCCGTCCAACTCGTCCTCGATATGCGCGCGGATGATGTCGTCGAAGCTGGTTTCGGCGGCAAAGCCAAGCTCCCTCGACCGCCGCGCCTCGAACCGCGTCGGCCAGCCCTTGACGATCGCCCAGATCGTATCGTCAGGCTCCTCGCGGATCAGTTTCACCGCCTTGGCGCCGGCAATGCGTTCCAGGGCCTCGATCTGCTCGCCGACCGTGACGGCGACGCCGGGCATCGTCAGATTGCGGCGCGGCCCGACGGCGTCGCCGTCGATCGCTGCTGCGTGGATCAGAAAATTCACCGCCGAGCGCGGGCTGGCGTGGGTGTGTACGACAGAGCGCGGTACCGGCAATATTGCTTCCTGGCCGTTCAACGGCTCGCGGATGATGCCGGAGAAAAAGCCTGAAGCCGCCTTGTTGGGCTTGCCCGGCCTGACGCAGATGGTCGGCAGCCTGATGCCGATGCCATCGAAGAAGCCGCGCCGCGTATAATCGGCGAGCAGCGCTTCTCCCATCAGCTTCTGCGTGCCGTAGGAGGTCAATGGCGTCGGGTGGAATTCGTCTGATATAATGTCCGGAAACGGTGCGCCGAACACGGCGATCGACGAGGTGAAGACGACGCGCGGCGCAAACCCCGCCAGTCTTATGGCATCGAACAGCGCCCTTGTGCCGTCGAGATTGACGCGATAGCCGAGATCGAAATTGGCCTCCGCCTCGCCCGACACGACGCCGGCGAGATGAAAGATCACGTCTGGGCGCGACGCGACCAGCCGTTCCATCGCGCTCGCCGCGGCGAGATCGCCTGTATGGATGGTGACGTCGACGCCATCCAGTGTCGGCGCCTGCGGCGGCACGATGTCGTGAAGGTCGAGCGCGGCGACCTTCCGGCCGCTGAGCGTTCCATCCTTCGCCAGCCGGGCGATGAGCTTGCGGCCGACCATGCCTGCCGCGCCGGTAATCAAAACACGCATATCAATGATCCTTTTTGCGCTGGCTGCGGCCACGCAACCAAAACACGACGAAAATGGCCACCATGAAGACAGCCGCAATAATAGCGGCAAGAATGGTCGAGACGCGGCCGACCGCCAGCATCACGGTTGGCAAATAGTAGGCGGCGATGCCGAACAGCAGCAGCACCCACAGTGCGCCGATCGCCGCATTGCGCGTGTCACGATCCATCACGCGGCCCTGACACGGCGGGGATTCATCAACTTCGTTACCAATGCCTTGGAACTCCTGGGATCAGTGATAGTGGCGATGATGCGGAGGCGCATCATGCGCGTGGTCGTGCTCGCCATCGTGCTTATCATCGGCGCAATGGCCGAATTCCGGTTCTACGGTGGCGTGGGCAATGCCATGCGCGGCGAGCCGCTTCTTGATGGCGCTGACCGCTTTGTGGGCATCGACGCCATCGTTGAGGCAAGCATGCAAGGTCGCCATGTTGCTTGACCCGTCAAGCGACCAGACATGCATGTGATGCACCTCGCGCACGCCGTTCACCGTCCCTTCTATGTCCCTGGCGATCAGGTCGCGATCGAGGCTCGCCGGCACGCCTTCGAGCAGGACATGGGCCGCTTCGCGCATCAGCGACCAAGCGGTGGACAGGATCAGCAGCGAGACAAGGACGGACAGGATCGGATCGATAGGCGTCCAGCCGGTCGTCATGATGATCAGCGCAGCGATGATCGCCGCCGCCGAGCCAAGCAGATCGCCGAGCACGTGCAGGATGGCACCGCGCATGTTCAGGCTGCCGCGGTCGCCGCCATGCAGCACGAAGAAGCAGCCGATATTGACCAGCAGGCCGGCGATCGCAACGGCCAGCATCGGCCCGCCGAGCACGGGCGCAGGCGTCAGCAGGCGTTCCCAGGCCTCATAGAGGATCCAGAGCGCAATGGCGAAGATGGCGATGCCGTTGGTATAGGCGACCAGCGTCTTGACCCGGCCGAAACCGTAGGTGAGGCGAACCGTGGCCGGCCGGCCGGCCAGATGAAAAGCATACCAGGCAAGCCCGAGCGCGATACAGTCGGCGAGCATGTGGCCGGCATCCGCCAGCAGCGCCAGCGATCCGGTGACGAGACCGCCAAGCGCTTCCACGACCATGAAGCCGGCGGTCAGGCAGGCTGCGATCATGACCCGTTTCTTGTCGGTCGAGCCATGCACATGATCGGCGCCGTGGCTGCGGTCATGCCCTTGCGAACCATGGTCGTGGGTATGCGCCACCTGCGAACTCCTGTTAGAGCCTGATCCATCCCGGCAGAATCGGGATGGAGGCTCTGTGTTCCTGTTTGACCATGATCTTGCCCGAAAACCGGCTTCCACGTTTCGGGGTCATGGTCAGGCGCCGAACTCGGCGCGGAAATCCTCGAGCCGTCGCTTCTGCTGGCCTTCGCCGTCGAAATTGCCCGGATCGAGCCATGCCTCATAGGCTCTGCGCAGTGCCGGCCACTCCTTGTCGATGATCGAGTACCACGCGGTATCGCGGTTTTCGCCCTTGACCACAAGATGCTGGCGGAAAATGCCCTCGAACTTGAAGCCGAAACGCTCCGCCGCGCGCTTCGACGGCTCGTTGCGGTTGTTGCATTTCCATTCGTAGCGGCGATAGCCAAGCTCGTCGAAGATGTATTTCATGAACAGGAATTGCGCTTCCGTCGCCGCCGGCTTGCGCGAGATCAGCGGACCCCAATAGATGTTGCCGATCTCGATCACGCCATAGGCAGGGTCGATGCGCATCAGCGTCTGGCGTCCGGCGACCTTGCCGCTGGCCTTGTCGATGACGGTGAAGAACAGTGGGTCCTCGCTGGCTTCGGCCTTGTCCAGCCACGGCTGGAAGGCGGCGCGGGTCTGCGGCGGATAATCGGGCAGCCAAGCGAAGCGGCCGTCGACATCAGGCACCGACGACGCCTCGAACAGGCCGTCGCCATGGTTTTCGGAACTCAGCGGCTCAAGCCTGACAGTGCGCCCCTCCAGCACCTTGCGCTCCGGCCGCGGGCGCGGTTGCCAATTCTTGAGATTTTCCGACACCCAAAGCTCCAATCCGTTTGACTTTTGCGAAAGGACGCTCACAAAAACGCTCGCTCGGTGAAAGAACCACAGGGACGGGAAAAATGCTCCACACGATTTCGGCCTTCGATCGTCTCGGCGAGGAAAACGCCTTTGCGGTGCTGGCTCGTGCCACCGCGCTCGCCCATCAGGGCCGCGATATCGTCAATCTCGGCATCGGCCAGCCCGACTTCAAGACGCCGCAGCACATCGTCGAGGCCGCGATCAAGGCGCTGCGTGACGGCCACCACGGCTATACGCCGGCCAACGGCCTGCTGGCGACACGCGAGGCGGTGGTGCGCCGCACGCTGACCACAACCGGCGTCGAGGTGTCGCCCGAGGCGGTGATGATCCTGCCCGGCGGCAAGCCGACCATGTTCGCCGCTATCCTGATGTTCGGCGAACCGGGCGCCGAGATCCTCTATCCCGATCCCGGCTTTCCCATCTATCGCTCGATGATCGAGTTCACCGGTGCTGCGCCGATACCGGTGCCGATGCGCGAGGAGAACGGCTTTGCCTTCTCGGCGCAGGAGACGCTGGCGCTGATCACGCCGAAGACCAGGCTGCTCATCCTCAACTCGCCGGCCAACCCGACCGGCGGGGTCACCCCGCGCGCCGAGATCGAGAAGCTGGTCAAGGGGCTGGAAGCGCACCCGGACGTCGCCATCCTCTCCGACGAGATCTACGACGTGATGACCTATGACGGCGAGACGCACTTCTCGCTGCTCAATTTCCCCGAAATCCGCGACCGACTGATCGTGCTCAACGGCTGGTCGAAGACCTGGGCGATGACCGGCTGGCGCATGGGCTGGTCGATCTGGCCGAACGGCGACAAGGGCGCCCACCTCTACGACAAGGTGCGCAAGCTGGCGGTCAATTGCTGGTCCTGTGTCAATGCGCCGAGTCAGTATGCCGGCATCGCGGCCATCGACGGTCCGCAGGACGACGTCGACAAGATGATGCGCGCCTTCGACCGCCGCAGGAAGCTCGTGGTCGAAGGGCTGAACGCTTTGCCGGGCGTTTCCTGCATCACGCCGAAAGGCGCTTTCTATGCCTTCCCTAATGTCTCAAAAACTGGTTGGAAGGCCAAGAAACTCGCCTCGGCTTTGCTTGAGGATACCGGCGTGGCGCTGATCGGCGGACCTGATTTCGGCGTTCTCGGTGAAGGCTATATCAGGCTGTCCTACGCCAATTCCGAAGAGAACATCCTGCGCGCGCTGGAACGGATCAAGGCGTTTCTGGGCAAGTGAGGGCGGGTACGCGACCGACGAAAGGAGATGTCAGATGTTCTATGCCATCCTTGCCTATCACGTGGAAGAAGTGATCACGGCGCTGACGCCGGAGGAGGACGCGGCGCTGATGGCCGACCTGCTCAATATCCACGAACGGCTTTACCGGGATGGCAGCCTCGGCCCGGCGGCGCGGCTCGGGGCGACCCAAGACGCGTGCACCTTGCGCGGGCCAGGCGCCGGAATGGTCATTGACGGACCCTTCGCCGAGACCAAGGAGCAATTGTTGGGACTATACGTCGTCGACTGCGCCACGCGCGACGCCGCGATCGCGATTGCGCGCGACTTTCGCCGTGTCAATCCGACGGCCGTCTACGAAATCCGCCCTATTTCGTTATATCTTCCGGGCGTGCCGCTTTCGGTGACGCAGTCCTAAAGCGCATCGCGTTTGAAGGATGCGACGCGCTTTAGTTCTTGTTTTATGCATGTCGTTATCGCAAAACCGCTGCGCACTTTTGCGCGACATGCATTAGCCAAAATTGAACGCCGTCCGGCCGGGTCCGCCCGGCGTTCGCCGGCCTTTCATCGTGCCAGTGGCACGATGAATTCGCTGACGCGAACCGGCCGCTCACCCTCGCCCGACATACGGCATCTTCGTCGCCATCACGGTCATGAACAGCACGTTGGCGTCGAGCGGCAGGCTGGCCATATGGAGGACGGCATTGGCGACCTGCTGGACATCCATCACCGCTTCGGCGGCGATGGAGCCATTGGCTTGCGGTACTCCGACCGTCATCGCCTGCGCCATGTCGGTCAAGGCGTTGCCGATGTCGATCTGGCCGCAGGCGATGTCATAGGGCCGGCCGTCCAGCGCCAGCGTCTTGGTCAGCCCGGTAATGGCGTGCTTGGTCGCGGTATAGGGCACTGAGCCCGGACGCGGCGCATAGGCAGACACCGAGCCGTTGTTGATGATGCGGCCGCCCATCGGCTGCTGCCTGCGCATGGCGCCGAAGGCGGCGCGGGCGCACAGGAACGAGCCGGTGAGATTGACCCCGACAATTTCGTTCCACACCTCGACGGGGATCTCGTCGATCAATGTCGACTTGTAGCCCGTGCCGGCATTGTTGAAGAGCAGGTCGACACGACCGAAAGCCGCCGCCACCGTCTCGAACAGATCGTCGACCTGGTCGGCCTTGCTGATGTCGCAGGCGACCGCCAGCGCCTTGGCTTGTGTCGATCCGGCATCAGCGATTGCCTTGTTCAGCACCGGCTTGCGGCGTCCGCAGAACACCGTATTCCAGCCGGCCCTGAGCAGCGCCGTGGCGACGGCTTTGCCGATGCCCGTGCCGGCGCCAGTGACGATGGCTGTTTTGTAGTCTGTCATAACTGTCCTCCTATAGCGCCGCATGCCCGCGAGGACGCTATAGCACCATGATTTTGAGCAATTTTGAATTTGCGCATGATCGCCTGCAAAAATCGATTCCGATTTCGGCTCATGCGCTAACCGGCTCTGACGAAAAGGGCGGCCATTGGCGGCCGCCCTGATCTGAACCGGCTGGGAGGAGGAAAGCCGATCCGACTGCTTAAAATCATGCGCTTCCTGGGTAAACGAGAGATTAACGCGAAAGCACGCCGGATTGCCGCTCTCCGCGGCCCTGAAGCCTACCAGCGCGAATTGACGGTTGCCTTGCCCGATCCCGGCACCTCTGGCGCCGGCACTTTTGCCGCCGACACCGTCGCCTCGACATGGTCGAGCAGTGCATCGGGCAAGCTGAGGCGGCCGGCGAGCAGATCGAGATAGCCGCGTTCGGCACGTGTATTCGGATCGATGGCGAGGCGCGAGGCGGTGTAGAGCTCGAGCTTCTGGGCGTCGGTTTGGGCGCCGGCGACCAGCGTATCCAGGTCGAGCGGCCTTTCCAGTTCCGACAACAGGAATTTCTCCGCGTCGGCGTCGATGCCCGCGAGGCTGAGCTTGCCGGCGATCTTTTGCCGTTCGTCGTCATCGATATGGCCGTCGGCCTTCGCCGCCGAAATCATCGCGCGCACCAGCGTCAGGGTGAATTCGTCCTCGCCTTGCGGCGCCTGCGAGGGATGAAAGCTGGTGTCGGCGGGCGGCGGCAGCAATTCCGGTTCACCGGCAACTTGCGTTTCAGCCGGGGCCTTGCCGTTCTTGTAGTTCTGGTAGGCCTTGTAGGCGAGGCCGCCGACGACGGCCAGGCCGCCGAGCTTCACCGCCGTGCCGGCGACCTGACGGCCAGCGCCGGTTCCGAGCAGCACCGCGGCCAGCGCGCCAGCGGCCAGCGGATTGTCCTTAGCCATCTGCACCGCCTGACCCCCTTTGTCGCGCACGGTCGACCCGGTTCCGGGAATTTGCGAGCCGAGCAGATCGTTGAGGAGCTTCTTGGGATCGAACATCAATGCCTCCAGAATTGGCCGGCCGAAAGCGCCGGGCAGGTTTTCGGACGTTGAACAGGTAGGCCCCGCATATGGACATTACAATGACGGATGGGTGCTTTGCCGGTGATGGCACAAACGAGATGATGTCAGGATCTGCCTTGTCCAGCGCGTTGGGCCGAAAATCGGAATCGATTTTCGGAAGGCACGATTTATGGATTCAAAATGTTAGAGCGTACTTTGTGCGTCCAAGCGGACGCACGTCGCTTTAACGTCCGATGTGCGGAGCCCTGCCTTGCGCTTGCGCCAGCTCGACCTGGCGTTGACGCTCGGCGTAGCGGGCGCGATCCTCGTCGGAACGGGCATCGTAGCAATGCGGGCATGAGATACCGGCGGCGTATGTCGACGACAGCAGGTCCTGCCCGGTCAGCGGATGCCGGCAGGCGCGGCAAAGTTCGGCCTCACCCTCGATCAAGCCGTGCGACACCGAGACGCGTTCGTCGAAGACGAAGCACTCGCCCTGCCAGAGGCTTTGCTCGGCAGGCACCTCTTCGAGATATTTCAGGATACCGCCCTTGAGATGGAACACATCCTCGAAGCCGAGCGACTTCACATAGGCCGTTGCCTTCTCGCAGCGTATGCCGCCGGTGCAGAACATGGCCACCTTGCGGCCGACGAGCTCGGCCCGATGCTGCTCGACCCAGGCCGGGAATTCGCGAAAGCTCGTTGTCGCGGGGTCGACCGCTCCCTTGAACGTACCGATCGATACTTCGTAGGCGTTGCGCGTGTCGATGACGATCGTGTCCACATCCGATATCAGCGCATTCCAGTCGGCCGGTGCGACATAGGTGCCGGCGCTTGCCGCCGGATCGAGATCCCCAACACCCATGGTGACGATCTCGCGCTTCAGCCGCACCTTCATGCGGTGAAACGGCATCTGCGCGGCGCGGCTGTATTTGACCTCGAGACCGGCGAGACCTTCGATGGATTCGAGATGATCGATGAGCGCGGCTATGTCAGCTTCGCTGCCGGCGACCGTGCCGTTGATGCCCTCATGCGCCAGCAGCAGCGTGCCCTTGATACCGCGTCCGCAGCAAAAGGCGGCGAGCGGCACGCGCAACGCCTCGAAGTCGTCGAGCCGGGCAAACCTGTAGAGCGCGGCAACGCGCACGGCTTGATTGGGCAGTGTCATCGCCGAAGCCACTAAACGCTCATGAAAGCCGATTCAAGGCCGCTGCGCGGAGCAGCTTCTCCTTTGGTGGCCTTGACGGCCGGTCTGACGGACTTGCCGGCAGTGCGTGACATCGCGACACGCCTCGCTTCGTGGACAGAAAACCGGCCTTCTGCTAACCGATTGAACGGATCAATACCGGAGAGACGACAAATGCCCAGCAAGACCGAAAAGCTCCTGTCGCTCCTCAACGGCCAACCGGTTATCCCGGTGCTGAAGATCGCCAATCTCGCCGATGCCGTGCCGCTGGCGCGCGCGCTGGCGCGCGGCGGCCTGCCGGCGATCGAGATCACGTTGCGGACCGCTGATGCGCTGGAGGCGATCCGGCTCGTGGCAAGCGAGGTCGAGGACGCCATCGTGGGCGCCGGCACCATTCTGGACATCAGCCAGTTCGACGCGGCGGCGGCAGCCGGATCGAAGTTCATCGTCAGCCCCGGCATCACCCGCGAGCTTCTGGCGGTGGCGAAGGACAGCGACGTTCCGTTGCTGCCCGGCGCCATCACGCCCGGTGAGATCATGGCCGCCCGCGAGGCAGGCCTGCGCTTCCTGAAATTCTTCCCGGCAGAACAGTCGGGCGGCATCGCCTCGCTCAAGGCATTCGCCTCGCCGCTCGCCGATGTCCAATTCTGCCCGACCGGCGGCATCACCGACAAGAACGCCAGCGACTATCTGAGCCTGCCCAACGTCATCTGCGTCGGCGGCTCCTGGGTGGCGCCGGACGATTTGGTCAAGGCCGGCAAATGGGACGAAATCGAAGCCCTGGCGCGCGCCGCGAGCAAGCTCGGGCGATAGTTCGTCTGCACAGAGGATTTGGTTCTTTGACTGAGCCTGAAGGAGGCGTGATGGTTCCCGCCGACCGATCTCCTCCTGCCAATCTCGAGGGTTTGCGATTAGCCATAAGCCACCACGTCTTCGTCATCCTAGGGCAAGCAAGGAGCGAAGCGACGCGGCGCAGACCCTGGGATCCATTCCGTGACATCAGCCGAAGAATGCAACGGCCCAGAACGGCGCCTGCATCCGCAACGGTGGCAGTTACCCTTCCAGGCACGATCTACATCGGCGTCACCAACGATCTCGGCCGCCGCATGCCGGAGCACAAATCCGGCGAAGGCTCGCGCTTCACCAGCCGCTACGGCGTGCGGCGCCTGGTCGTGACGCCATCCAGCGCGAAAAATCGCTGAAGCGTTGGGCGCGCCACTGGAAGATCGAGCTGATCGAGAAGACCAATCCAGAATGGTTTGAGCTTTCGCGGAACGGAGTGGCAGCGTTCGGTTCTGAACCGTTGCATTCTTCGGCTGGCGTAACAGCATGGATCCCAGGGTCTGCGCCGCGTCGCTTCGCTCCTTGCTTCGCCCTGGGATGACGAAGTGGAAGGATGGTTCGGCCAATCCTAGACATGCATAAAAAAAGCCGCCCAGGTTACCGGCGCGGCTTTTTTGTTGGTTGGTCGATCCGCTACTCGGTCCTGAAGCGGGCGACCGACAGGAACTTGACGGCTTTGCCGGTGAACCGGTTGGCGTCGGCCAACTGATCGTCCGCCTGGAAGCCCACGGTATAGACTTCGGTTGGGGGCGTGTGCACGATATTGTAGGCGTAGCGCTGCGCCGTCGTCGCGCTGGAGACGGTGGCGACATTCTCGCCGCTGTTCAACGCCCAGCGCGCCGCCGTCGGCTCGGCGGCGACTACCACGGACTTGGGACCAGGCTTCAGGTCACGGGCGGTTGCCCTGGCTGCCTTGCGGGTGGTCTTCACACCCGTGCCGATCGCCGCGGCCGGATCGGAGCCAGCCGGGCGGGCAAAGACAGCCTCACGCGGCGATGCGGCATTGCCCTTCGCCAGCTCACCGAGGACCGCGCTTGGCTGGGAGAGCGAAGCGACCTGGTATTCGTCGGTTGCGCTGACCCGTTCAAGGACGGCTTTGACCGCGTCAGACTGGACTGCGGCAGACTGGACCTGGTCAGGCTGGGCCAATTCGGGCTGGGCCAGATCGGGCCGAGCCGACGGCAGCACCGAGAACACATCGGTAGCGGTCTTGCCGTGCCCGGCGGTATCCGCCAGCGCCAGAAGCACAGCCTTGTCCTGCGGCGCAAGGTCGGCCGCTGCAAGGTCGGCCGGCAACGAGTGATTGGGGCGCCAGGTCGGCAACGGAATGTTGTTGGCGGCAACCTGCGCCGCATCGGCGACAACGGACGGTTCGGTCATGCCGAAGGGAGCGTTCGCCGGCGCTTGCGCGGTCGTCACCGCCTGTTCGGTGGTGGCGGTGGCATCCGCCACGCCGAACGGAACGTTTTCGGGCGGCTGAGCGACATCGGCCTTCGGACGCGGGGCGAAATCGGGCAGCGGCACGCTGCGCGCCGGCAGCGCCGCGATGATCGTTTCCGGCGTGTCCTCCTCCGGTTCGGGAGCAGGCGCATCGGCGATTTGCGGAATCTCGGCGCGCTTCGCATTCTCAGGCGACACGATGGCAATGCCCGGAAGCTTGCTGTCCCTGGCGGCCGGCGCCGGCTTCGCGGTCGCCAGCTTCACATTCGCCGGCTTGACGATTGACTTCGGCGTTGGCGCGACTGCGACATCGGCGCTGTCATCGGCCTCGTCTTCACCGCCGCCGAAGAAAGCCGCCAGCAGACCGCCGGATCTTTTGGCACCGCCACCTGCGCTGGCCATTTCGATGGCGGGAGCGCCGGCGCCCTTGCGCGCCTTGTACGAGGCGAGCGCCTGTGAATAGCCGGGCAACGGCTTGCCGTCGCTCGGCACATGCAGCGTCTTGCCGTTGGGGAACACGCGCGCCAGTTCCTGGCGGCTGATGCCAGGCCAATGCCGCACATTGCCGACATCCATGTGGACGAACGGCGAGCCGGACCTCGGATAATAACCGACGCCGCCACCCTGCATCCGCAGACCGATGTCGCGCAGTTTCTTCAGCGGCACGCCGGGAATGTAGAAATCCATGGCCCTGCCGAGCGTATGCTGGCTTTTCTTGGCAACGCCCCTGCTGCGGCTGCGCAGCATCGAGTTCGTCGACGACGAACGGTAACCGCACACGACCTGGATGTAGTCGCGGGCGCCGCTCTGCCGGTAAGCCTCCCAGACCAGGTCGAGCAGGCGCGGATCCATCTTGGTCGGTTCGTTGCGGCGCCAGTCACGCAGGATGACGTTGATCTTTTTCAGACCCGCCTGATCGTAGCGGCCGCCGCGCTTGAAGACGATCTCCGCCTTCTCTTTGGTGTGCAGGTTGTAGAGTTTCAGCGAACGTGTCTGGGCGCTGGCGCCGGTCGCAGCCGCTGTAAGGAAGCCTAAGGCGAGAATCACCGCTGCCAGCCATCTCGGCCAGGCGCTCATGTGATAGTGCCGCCCGTCTGTGTGTCGTTCGACTTTGTTCAAATCAAAAGGCCTTGCAGGCTGCCGTTTGTCCCCGGATTTGACCAACGGATGCGGTGGTGTTCGTATCCGAATATCGATCCTAATGGTTAATCATCGCTTATTGAAGCCGAAATGCGGTAACACCGTGGCGATATCCCGTCAAAAATATTGCACGGGGTTTCTTGGTAAACTGCTGGTTTAGATCATGTTTCTGGCTTTGCCTGAACACGATCTGTTACCAGACGCCTCAATGCGTGAATACTGCCGGCAAGCGCGTCGCCCGACCGCGTCACGCCCGATTCGCGACTGTCGATTGTCCTGATGCCAGGTTGGCAAGCTGGTCCAGACTTGCCTGTCAGGAAGCAAGCCGGTCGATACGGCCCGTTTCCGGATCGATGCCGTATTCCTTGAGCTTCCTGTAGAGCGTCGAGCGGCCGATGCCGAGGCGGCGGGCAACTTCGCTCATCTGGCCGCTATAGTGGTCGATGGCGAGCTTGATCATTTCGAGTTCGACATCGGCCAGCGCCCGCACATTGCCGCGTTCGTCCAGCGCCCGCAGCGTGCCGAAGCGAGGCTGCTGCCTGGCAGGCGGATCGGGCTCGGTCACAGCGATGCCATTATTGGCGCCCTCGCCCAGCGGCTCGGTGACCAAAGGCAACGCGGGCAACCAGTCATGCGCATCGAGGTTGACGGTGCCCTCGACCTGCGCCCGAATCTGCGGAAACTCCTCTTCCGTCAGCAGATCGCCTTCGCAAAGCACCGAGGCCCGGAAGACGGCGTTTTCAAGCTGGCGGATGTTTCCCGGCCAGTCGTAGGCCTGCAGCATGGCGAGCGCCGCAGCCGAAATGCCGTGCAGGCGATGACGTGGACCGGTGGGCGCAACCTTGTCCAGAAAATGCTCGACCAAATACGGAATGTCGTCGCGACGGTCGCGCAGCGGCGGCACGAAGATCGGATAGACGTTCAGGCGGTAGAACAGATCCTCGCGGAACTTGCCGTCCTTGACCTGCTGCAGAAGATTGCGGTGTGTCGCCGAGATCAGCCTGATGTCGACCCTGACGGTCGAACGCCCGCCGACCGGATCGACCTCACCGTCCTGCACGGCGCGCAGCAGCTTGACCTGCACGTCGAGCGGCAGGTCGCCGATCTCGTCGAGGAAGAGCGTGCCCGAATGCGCCTCGACGAACTTGCCGGTGTGTTTTTCGGTGGCGCCGGTGAACGAGCCCTTCTCGTGGCCGAACAGGATCGATTCGACCAGATTGTCGGGGATGGCGCCGCAATTGACGGTGACGAACGGTTTTGAGCGGCGATCGCCGCTGCCCTGGATGGCGCGCGCCACCAACTCCTTGCCGACACCGGATTCGCCCTCGATAAGGATCGGGATGTTTGACGCGGCCGCCTTCTGGCCGAGACGGATCACCCGGTCCATTGCCGGGCTGTGCGTGATCATGTCCTTGAAGGTCAGATGGCCGCCGCGCCGCCGCGACGTGCGCTTCACCTCCCCCTCGACCGCCTCGACTTTGAGCGCGTTGCCGATCGATGCCTGCAGCCTGTCGGGAGATGCCGGCTTGACGACGAAATCGAAAGCACCGTGACGCATGGCCGAAACGACGGTTTCGATGCCGCCCTGGGCGGTTTGTACGATGACCGGGACCTGGATGCCGCGCTCACGCATCGCCTTCAGCACGCCGATGCCGTCGAGGCCCGGCATGACGAGGTCGAGGATGACCACCGACACGTCGCGCGCCTTGGGCCCGTCGAGCGCATCGAGACCGGCCTCGCCGCCATCCGTGATGATCGCGCTGTGGCCGAATTTCGTCACCGCCGCCTCGAGCAGCCTGCGCTGCACGGGATCGTCATCGACTATGAGTATGGAACCTGTCATGACTGGTTCAACGATGCTCGCCCAATATGCCCACCCCACTGTGCCCACCCAATGGGGAACCCTATGGATCATCCTGGCACAGGGTTCTAAATAAGATTTCAAAAAACCCGGTGAACGAATTGCTTAGGATTTGACCGGCTTTCTCATCCCCTTGATTCTTTGGCCCTTTGACAAACTGGAAAGTGTCGGCAATGAGCATGGTTTTTAGTCGGCAGCTTGCGGCGGCGGCGTCCGGTCAGGGCGCGGCGGAGCTCGGTGATCTGCCGGAATGGGATCTCGCCGATCTCTATTCGGGCATGGGCGCCCCCGAGCTGAAACGCGACATTTCAAAGGCGATCGCCGATGCCATCAGCTTCGAGAGCCGCTGGAAAGGCACGCTCGCCGCCGAGGCGGAGCGTGCCGACAGCGGCAGGCTGGGCGAGGCGCTTGCCGCCTATGAGGCGCTGGAGGAACTGATTGGCCGGATCGTCTCCTATGCCGGACTGATCTACGCCGGCAACACCGCGGATCCGCAGCGCGCCAAGCTCTATGGCGACATTCAGGAGAAGATGACCGACGCCAGCGCGCATCTTCTGTTTTTCGCGCTCGAACTGAATCTTGTAGACGATGCCGCGATCGAAACCGCGCTTGCTGCCGATCCTGCCTTCGCTCACTACCGGCCGTGGGTGCTTGATCTGCGCATGGACAAACCCTACCAGCTCGAAGACCGGGTCGAGCAGCTTCTCCACGAGAAGTCGATTACCGGACGCGGCGCCTGGAACCGCTTGTTCGACGAGACGATGACCGATCTGCGCTTCGACATCGATGGCGAAGAGCTGACCCTGGAGCCGGCGCTGAACCGCCTCCAGCACGCCGATGGCGAGGTGCGCCGCCGGGCTTCTGAAGCGCTGGCCGCAACCTTCCGCAAGAATCTGCGCACGTTCACGCTGATCACCAACACGCTGGCCAAGGACAAGGAGATCTCCGACCGCTGGCGCGGCTTCGCCGACATCGCCGATTCGCGGCATCTCGCCAATCGCGTCGAGCGCAGCGTGGTGGATGCGCTGGCCTCAGCCGTTCGTGACGCTTACCCGCGCCTGTCACACCGCTACTACGCGATGAAGGCGCGCTGGCTCGGCATGGAAGTGATGAACCACTGGGACCGCAACGCACCGTTGCCGGAAACCCCGCAAGCGATCATCGGCTGGGACGAGGCCAAGAACACGGTGCTTTCCGCCTATCAGCGCTTTTCACCTGACATGGCGGAGATTGCCCGGGTTTTCTTCGACCGCAACTGGATCGACGCGCCGGTAAGGCCTGGCAAGTCGCCGGGCGCCTTCGCGCATCCGACCGTGCCGTCGGCGCATCCCTATGTCCTGCTCAACTACATGGGCAAGCCGCGCGACGTGATGACGCTGGCGCATGAGCTTGGCCACGGCGTGCATCAGGTGCTCGCCGCAAGCCAGGGCGCGCTGATGGCCTCGACGCCGCTGACACTGGCCGAGACGGCGTCCGTCTTCGGCGAGATGCTGACCTTCCGCTCGCTGCTGGACCAGACCACCGACAAGCGCGAGCGCAAGGCCATGCTTGCCCAGAAGGTCGAGGACATGATCAACACGGTCGTGCGCCAGATCGCTTTCTACGAGTTCGAGCGCAAGGTGCATGCCGAGCGCAAAAACGGCGAGTTGACATCGGACAGGCTCGGCCAGTTCTGGCTGGAGGTGCAGGCGGAAAGCCTCGGGCCGGCGATCAAGCTGCGCGAGGGTTACGAGGTCTTCTGGAGCTATATTCCACACTTCATCCATTCGCCTTTCTACGTCTACGCCTATGCGTTCGGCGACTGCCTAGTGAATTCGCTCTACGCGGTCTATCAGAATGCAGAGCGTGGCTTTCAGGACAAATATTTTGCCATGCTGCGCGCCGGCGGCACCAAGCATCATTCCGAGCTCCTGGCTCCCTTCGGTCTTGATGCCACCGATCCTGCTTTCTGGCAGATCGGCCTTGGCGTGATCAGCGGGCTGATCGACGAGCTCGAAGCTTTGGACAATTGACGCACAGCGCTGAACATCCAGGTTCGACAGAACAGATTAGCCGCAATGCATATTGAAGGCCATTCTATTCTTCCCCTAAATATCTGTTCTTAAATAACTCTCCATGGAATTTTTCCGTTAGCTTTCCGGAAGCTGTATGATAGCGTCCCGCCTCAAGCTCAGTCGGGCGCGGCCAAATCTTCGGCCGGTCACGGCGCTTCGACGATTGCGACAGCGCCGTTGGCCATGGCAGGAAAGCCGGTCGCCGACAGCGCGATTTAAGCCGGCTGTTCCACGAGCAGCGGAGCCACCATTGAATGGTCCTTGTGCCAAGGTCCCAGGCCACGGCAGATGGATCGGACTGGAGAGAGACAATGGGCACTTTTTTCTACATGCTCCTGGCGTTCCTGGTAGGTGCGTTGGCTGGCTGGTTCATCTGGGGACGCCCGCGTGGCGATCTCGACAGCCTGCGCGGTGACATGGACCGCACCCGCAGCGAGCGCGACAGGCTGCGCGCCGACGCCGACCGCCTGACCCGTGAGCTGGAAGTATGCCGCGGCGCCCGCGCCGACCTGGAGCGCCAGTTGGGCGAGGCGCAAGGCACCAAGGCCAGTGCGACAAAGGCAGCAATCCCGGCACCGCCGGCATTGATGGCGACATCCGCGCCGGCCAACACGACGCCCGCCAAGACGACGCCCGCTAAGACGACGCCGGCCAAGACCGGGCCGGCTAGGTCCGGGCCGGCAAGGACCACGTCCAAGAAACCGGCGGCCGGGAAGGCGGCAGCCGCGCCGAAGGCCAGTGCATCGAAAGCGAGTGCATCGAAAGCGAGTCCGTCGCAGGCAAGTGCGCCAAAACCTCCCGCATCGAAAACCAGTGCTGCACCAAAGAGCGCTGCGCCAGCGGCAAAGAAAGCCGCGACAACAAAGGCGGCGGTGGGCAAAGCCAGCAATCTGCGTCGCCTGATCGGCATCGGCCCGGCCAACGAGCGACTGCTCCACGAGCTCGGAGTGACGACCTACGCGCAAATCGCCGCCTGGACGGCCGCCGACGTCAAGCGGATCGAGGAGACATTGAACTTCGACGGCCGCATCGAGCGTGAGCGCTGGATCGAGCAGGCGAAACTGCTTGCCGCCGGCGATGAGGAGGAATTCGCGCGCCGCTTCCCGACCGCGGGGACCGGCAGCAACACCTGAATTGCCTGCCGGCATCGAGCACATAAGAGACCGGCGACGCCCGCGAGGTGCCGCCGGTTTGCTTTTGCACTAGCTGCGTTTGCGTCTTGAGACGCCGGTCTCTCGATTGCGCGCGATCGAGCCGCCATATAGAGCGATAGCTGGCGTCATCGATCGCAGCATCAGAGTCCCATGCCCCTGCCCTCTGCAATTTTTCGAAATGACGAGCGCGCTCATCAGCTCGTCTTCGACCAGCCGGCCGACATCATCGTGGCGCATGAGGCAGAGGATTTCCTGCCGGCGCTGGACATTGCGCAGGCCGCGCATGACGCCGGCAAATGGCTGGCCGGCTATTTCTCCTACGAGGCCGGCTACCTGCTCGAACCGAAGCTCGTTCCGCTGCTGCCGGGCGGACGCCGCGCCCCGCTTGTCTGCCTGGGGATCTTCGACGCGCCTGTCGAACTGCCGGTTGTGCCCGGCAACGCGTCGTCGACCAACGGCCCGATCTTCAACGCCAGGGCCGCCTGGACTTCGGAAGACTACGCAAAACGCTTTGCCCGACTCCACAATCACATTCGCAAGGGTGATTGCTATCAGGGCAATCTGACCTTTCCGGTTCATGCGCAATGGTCGGGCGATCCGCTGGCCGCCTTCGACGCGCTGACGGAGCGCCAGCCGGTGAAATACGGCGCGCTGATCGCGCTCGGCGATCCGGTCGTCTTGTCGCGTTCGCCGGAACTGTTCTTCGAGATCGACGCCGCAGGCATGATCGAGACGCATCCGATGAAGGGCACCGCCCCGCGCGGCGCGACCAAGGCGGAGGACAAGCGGCTGAAGACGTTCTTGCTCAATGACGAGAAGAACCAGGCTGAGAACCGGATGATCGTCGATCTCCTGCGCAACGACATTTCGCTGATCAGCGAAGTCGGCACGCTGGAGGTGCCGGAGCTTTTCCGCATCGAGAGCTACCCGACCGTCCACCAGATGGTGAGCCGCGTGCGGGCCAAGCTGTTGCCCGACCTCAGCATCCGCCGGATATTCGCTGCGCTGTTTCCATGCGGATCGATCACCGGCGCCCCGAAAATCCGCGCCATGGAAATCCTGCACGATCTGGAAGCCACGCCGCGCGACGTCTATTGCGGCGCGATCGGCTGGATCGCGCCCGGCGGCACGATGCGCTTTTCGGTGGCCATCCGCACCATATCGCTCTTTTCCAGCGGCGAGGCCGTCTACAATGTCGGCGGCGGCGTCGTCTTCGATTCGACGGCCGAGGAGGAGTATCAGGAGTGCCTGTTGAAAGCGCGCTACGCGACGGGAACACCGCCGATTTCGAGCTGATCGAAACCATGCGCTGGCAGCCGGGCCAGGGCTTCCTCCGTTTCGACCGCCATTTGGCACGCCTTTATGGCTCGGCGGCCGAACTGGGTTTTGCCTGCGATCCGCAGAAGGTCGGCGAGATGCTCAGGAACGCCGTCGACCGGCCGGACATAGCCTTGCGTACACGCCTGGTCCTGTCGCGCAGCGGCAAGGTGACGGTCTCGGCGCTGCCTTATGAGCCGCACGCAGCCGACAAGGTCTGGAGGTTGCAACTGGCGCGGGTGCGGCTTCAATCAAGCGACACGCTGCTGCGCCACAAGACGAGCCGCCGGGACATCTATCAGCGGGCGCGCTCCGAATATCTGATCAGCCGGGCCGACGAGGTTCTCTTGGCCAACGAGCGCGGCGAACTCTGTGAGGGCACGATCACCAATCTGTTTGCCGATTTCGGCGACGGCGCGCTGGCAACACCGCGGCTCGATTGCGGCTTGCTGCCTGGCGTGTTGCGCGGCGAATTGCTGGACGAAGGCCGCGCCCGCGAGGCAATCTACAGCCTGGATGATCTGAAGTCGGCCAAAGCGCTGTTCGTCGGCAATTCACTGCGCGGACTGATCCCGGCGCGGCTGGGCTGAAACGCAATCGAAGGGATACAATCTATGATTGCGAATCGCTTGTCTCCCCTTGAGTTGTAAAAGATGCGTCCGGCCCGAGAAGAATGGGCCGGACGCGCGGCAGCCGCTTGGGAGGAGCGACTATTCGCCTTCGTGGGTCTGACCGGAGCCGCCGACGGAAACGATGTTGAAGGGCTTGCCTTCGACGGCAATGTCGCCGGTTTTCTCAAACGACGTCGCGTCAACGACGTGCAGCACGCCTTGCAGGGGATCAGTGACCACGATCTTGTCGCCGGCGACCGCGACACGCGGCCTCGGATCGCTCCAGTGACCGTCCATCGAATAGGGGTCGGTCAGCTTGAGCGAGTTTGCGATCTCCCCCTTGACCACATCGAGCTGGTGAAGCTGGCCGTCCTCGGTGAAGACGTAGGCGAATTTTGCACGAACGGGGTCGATCGCGAAATGCACGCTGCGCGTCGGAAGGTTGATCAGCCGGAATGCGTCGCTCTCGATCGTCGGATCGATCAGCACCACCTTGTCGGCGCCGTAGTTGCCGAGGAAATATTGCAGGCCTCTGCCGCCGATCAGCGTCGTCGTTTTGCCATCCGGCAGGCTGTCGGCATAGGGCAGATGACGGATCGCCGGGCTGCCGTCGCCATGGCTGACGACAAGCAGGCCGGTCGCGCAGGCGAAAGCCAGGATATTGCCGGAAGACGCCTCGCCGTGGAGGTCTGGGCAGGCGTGGACGCCGTCGATCGGCGCGCCGGCTTTGTCAGCGACGCTGATCCCGACCGGGAGTTCGTCCGGCTTTTCCCGGTTCGGCTCCGACAGGAGGACATGGGAGCCATAGGCGACTGCGACGCCGTGCTGCGGCGCGTCGGTCTTCACTTGCCTGAAATCCGGCTTGCCTTCCAGGACGGATTTTTCGGAGATGATGCGGGCGACACCTTCGCCGTCGAAGAAAACGGCGAAGTCTCCGTCATGCTCGACGAAATGCGACGGCTTCTTGCCTGTGATCTCGACGCCGGCAAGTTTTGGCGCTTCGACGTCGATGTCGCCGTGCTCGCCGTGGTCCTCGAAGGAAATGCCGCTCGCGATCCCGGCAACGACGCCGGCCGAGCCCTGCACGGCAAACACGGTCCTGCCGCTTTCGCTGCGATGGAGCGACGCCGGCCCTTTGATCTCGAACGTGTCGAGCTTTTCGCCATCGATCGCATCGACTACGGTCACCTTCGGGTCCGCGTGATCCGAGATGAAGAGGCGCCATGCGGTCACCTCCTCGGCATGGGCAGCACTTGTTGATAGGGACACAAGCAGCGCGATGGCCGTGGCTGACGCCCAATTTGTCCTCACGGTATTCTCCTTGAATGTTATTACATAACTCTTGGTGATCGACGAAGA
This sequence comes from Mesorhizobium sp. WSM4814, assembly GCF_055811595.1. Taxonomy (NCBI): domain Bacteria; kingdom Pseudomonadati; phylum Pseudomonadota; class Alphaproteobacteria; order Hyphomicrobiales; family Phyllobacteriaceae; genus Mesorhizobium; species Mesorhizobium sp. WSM4814. The sequence goes on along the minus strand of NZ_JBVVQT010000001.1, from coordinate 52,860 downwards.
GGCGGATTGCTCCGCCTTTCCATCACAGGGCTGGCGGTCAGCTTCCGAGGATCGCGCCTTTGATCGTCGTGATGTTGTGCCGCATCATCTCGAGATAGGTCGCAGCCGGACCGTTCTTATCCGACAGGGCGTCGGAGTAGAGTTCACCGCCGACTTTCAGGCCCGTCTCGCTGGCGATCTGCTCGATCAGGCGCGGATTGGTGACGTTCTCCACGAAGATTGCCGAAGCCTTGTCTTGCCTGATCTGTTTGATCAGCGCCGCGACGTCGGAGGCTGAAGCCTCGGATTCGGTGGAGACGCCCTCCGGTGCCAGGAATTTTATGCCGTATTCGTGTTCGAAATAGCCATAGGCGTCGTGGGAGGTGATGATCGTGCGCTTGTCCTCGGGGATCTCAGCGACGGCAGCCTTGATCTCCGCTTCCAGTGCCTCGAGCTGCTGGCCGTATGATTCGGCATTGGCCCGATAAGTGTCGCAGCCGGCTGCATCGGCGGCACAGAAGGCGTCGGCGATGTTCTTCACATAGAGTTCGGCATTGTGCACGGACTGCCATGCATGGGGATCGGACTCGCCGTGATGATGGTGCCCTTCCTCATGGCCCTCTTCCGCCGCGGCGTGTTTTTCCCCGCCCTCGGCGGCTTGATCCTGATCGTGGTGACCTTCTTCCTCGGCGTTGCGCAACACCTCGCCACCTTTGGTCAATTCCACGATCGGCGCCTTAGTGGCGCTCGCCTCGACGAGACGCTGGAGGAAACCCTCGAACTGGAGGCCGTTGACCAGCACCACGTCGGCCGAACCGACGGTTGCCGCGTCGGCCGGTTTCGGTTCGTAGACATGGGCGTCGCCATTCGGGCCGACCAGCGTGACGATGTCGACACGATCGCCGCCGACATTCTTGGCGAAATCGGCGATGATCGAGAAACTGGCGACAACCCTGAGGTTCTCGGCAGCGGCCACCGACGGAGCGATTGGCATCGATGTTATAGCGCCTATCACGGCGGCGAGTTTTAGCGTCCTGGACATTCGACCGACTCCTTTGTTCAAGCGGTTCTGTGGGAGATGCGCCGGACGCGTGGCGAGCAGCCGCACACCCCGGCAGAGATAAAAGGGAATGTGGATCGTGCCCGCCGACATATGATCGTCGTCCTGCACGATCCCATCGAGGCGCGCTGTTGTGGCCCCAGCGTCAGGATTTGAAGTGTCAGGTCTTGAAAGATCAACACAGGCAGCCATTCGATCCATCTCCGCGGGAGCCATAGAAGTCAGCCCGCTCTTGACGTTCCGTTATGTTATGTTATCACGTTCGTCAATCCAAAATGTTATACTATAACTGACGCCCGCCATTGTGCTCGAAACTGCCTGGAACCAAACTGCTGGAAAAAGGGGGAACAGCGGATGCGTGGACGCAACCAGCAGCTGGTACTCGACGCGCTGACGCGCTTCGAGAGGCCGATGGGGGCCTATGAACTGCTTGGACTTCTTCGCCAGGAAGGGCTCCGCTCACCGCTACAGATCTATCGCGCTCTGGATCGGCTCGTCGAGCAGGGCCTGGCTCACCGGATCGAGAGCCTGAGCGCGTTTGCGCTCTGCGTCCACAGCGAATGCGGCACCCATGGCCGCGCCGCCTTTGCAATCTGCGCGAATTGCGGGCGGGCAAGTGAGGTTCATGACCCGGCATTGGAGCGGGTGCTGCGCCGGATTGCCCGACGGCAGGGCTTCCAAACCAACTCTGCCACGGTGGAGCTTTCGGGTCTATGCGAGGCTTGCGCGCATTGAACAGACGCCGGCCTTCCGTCTACGGGCGATCCAATCGGCTCGCGCCTGACCCAGCTTCAATCCGCAACAATCCAACATCCGGAGACGACCATGCCGCTTGAAGCCTCCCAGAAAATGCCCGTCACGGTTCTTACCGGCTACCTCGGCGCCGGCAAGACGACGCTGCTCAACCGCATCCTGTCCGAACAGCACGGCAAGCGTTACGCCGTGATCGTCAACGAGTTCGGCGAGATTGGCATCGACAACGACCTCATCGTCGATACCGACGAAGAAGTCTTCGAGATGAACAACGGCTGCATCTGCTGCACGGTGCGCGGCGACCTGATCCGGATCATTGAGAGCTTGATGCAGCGCAGGGACCGTTTCGACGCCATCCTGATCGAGACGACCGGCCTTGCCGATCCCGCCCCCGTCGCCCAGACCTTCTTCGTCGACGACGATGTGAGGCAGAAGACGACACTCGACGCGATCATCACCGTCGCCGATGCCAAGCATCTCCTCGGCGAACTGGATCATGCGCATGAGGCGCAGGAGCAACTCGCCTTCGCCGATATCGTCATACTGAACAAGACCGACCTGGTGGCGCCGGCCGAACTCAAGGCAGTGGAGGCGCGCATTCGCAGGATCAACCCGACGGCTGCGATCAAGCATTCCATACGTTGCAACGTTCCACTCGACGAGGTTCTGGATCGCGGCGCGTTCGATCTGAACCGTGTCCTTGAAGTCGAGCCGGACTTTCTCGACCCGGGCCACGACCATGTGCATGACGATCACGTCACCAGCTTCTCTCTCGTCACCGAAGCGTCGATCGATCCGCGCAAGTTCTTGCCGTGGATCCAGATGATCACACAGAAATTCGGCATCGACATGTTGCGCATGAAAGGCATCCTGGCGTTCAAGGGCGATGAGGACCGCTTTGTCGTTCAGGCCGTCCACATGCTGCTGGAAGGCGACCACCAGCGCCCCTGGAAAGCGGGGGAGAAGCGCGTCAGCCGCCTGGTATTTATCGGCCGCAACCTGCCCAAAGACCTGATCGAAGACGGCTTCCTCAAATGCCGCGCCGAAATGGACTCGCTGGTGGCGCTGAATGCATAGGGGCAAGGCCGACGACAGCGCGCGTCCTTTATCCCGTTGCCGAGCGCCGTCGTCTTCGGGACGGGATTGGATATGAACCGTCTCGCGAACCCACTCGCCCCGCGCGGCCTTGCCCTTCCGGAGAAGACCAGACAGATCAAGCTCTGGGTTCGCAGGGCTTGCGGGCTCGATGACGATGTCGTCGTGTCCGTCACGGAGCTGGCATGCCGCAAAAATGGCTGTCCCGACATCGAAACGGTGATCGGCATAATGCGTCCCGGCGAGAAAATCGAGACGATCCGGGTCAAAAAAGCAATCGCCGATGTGACCTCGCATGATCTGCCGCGAGGGTGAATGGATCGGGATATGCGCAGGGTGTCGGCCTCTTGGCCAAAGCTCTGGCGCGTACCGAGTGTCACCGGCATGGGACCGAGATCGGGAACCGTCGACGAGAGCTGGTGCTCGCCACATCTTTCGCCCGCGCCATTGCTGGCGGCCGACTTCGCCCAACTCGACTGCAAGGGCCAACTCGGGGAATGACGGCCGTCAGCGGCTGGTCGTCCTCCTTAACCACATGACGAATGCGGCGTAGCTCGCGGCTTTTCGCTGGTTTATGACAATGATCTGTGGTTGTAGCGCGTGGTGGTCGGGCAAAAAAGTGCTCCGCTTTGCGTCTGTTTGCCCGGCTTTTCAGCCTGTCTGAGGGAGTAATCGATAAAATGGCGAATGAAAACTGGCCCGTTTACGGTGAGATCACCGGCCCTGTCGTGATGATCGGCTTCGGCTCGATCGGACGGGGAACGCTGCCGCTGATCGAGCGCCATTTCAAGTTCGACAAGTCGCGCATGACGGTCATCGACCCACGCGATACCGACCGCAAGCTGCTCGACGAGCGCGACATCACCTTCATGCAGGATGCGGTGACCAGCAAGAACTACAAGAAGCTTTTGACGCCGCTGCTGACCAAAGGCGGTGGCCAGGGCTTTTGCGTCAACCTGTCGGTCGACACCGGCTCGGTGGATTTGATGCGGCTCTGTCGCAAGCTGGGTGTGCTTTACATCGACACCGTCGTCGAGCCATGGCTCGGCTTCTATTTCGACACCAAGGCCGACACTGGCAGCCGCACCAATTATGCGCTGCGCGAATCCATGACCGAAGAAAAGCGCGCGCACCCCGGCGGGGCGACCGCAATCTCCACCTGCGGCGCCAACCCAGGCATGGTCTCGTGGTTCGTCAAGCAGGCGCTGGTCAACCTCGCCACCGATCTTGGCCTCGAATTCTCCGAGCCCGCGCAGCACGATCGCGATGCTTGGGCCAGGCTGATGAAGAAGGCCGGCGTCAAGGGTATCCACATCGCCGAGCGCGACACACAGCGCACCAAGAAGCCGAAGCCGATGAACGTGTTCTGGAATACCTGGTCGGTCGAAGGATTCATCTCGGAAGGGCTTCAACCGGCCGAGCTCGGCTGGGGCACGCATGAGACGTGGATGCCGAAGAACGGCAAGAAGCACAAGCATGGCTCGAAGGCCGCAATCTATCTGGAGCAGCCGGGCGCCAACACGCGTGTGCGCAGCTGGTGCCCGACGCCGGGCCCGCAATATGGCTTCCTGGTGACTCACAACGAGTCGATCTCGATCGCCGACTTCTTCACCCTGCGCGGCAAGAAGGGCAAGGTCCAATATCGCCCGACCTGCCACTACGCCTACCATCCCTGCAACGACGCCGTGCTGTCGCTGCACGAGATGTTCGGCGCCGCCGGCAAGGCACAACCGGTGCATCACGTGCTCGATGAAAACGAACTGGTTGACGGTGTCGACGAACTCGGCGTGCTGCTCTACGGCCACGACAAGAACGCCTATTGGTACGGCTCGCAGCTGTCGCTGGCGGAGGCGCGCAAGCTGGCGCCTTATCAGAACGCCACGGGCATGCAGGTCACGTCGGCAGTGCTGGCGGGCATGGTCTGGGCGCTGGAAAATCCCGAGGCCGGCATCGTCGAGGCGGACGAGATGGACTACAGGCGCTGCCTGGAAGTGCAGTCGCCCTATCTCGGGCCGATCAAGGGCTATTACACCGACTGGACGCCGCTCGACAACCGCCCTGGGCTGTTCCCGGAAGACCTCGACAAAAACGACCCATGGCAATTCCGCAACATCCTCGTTCGATAGTTCAACATCCTCGTTCGAAAGCAATGTCTCACTGCCTTGCAATCGTCTGGAAATCGGGCGATTGAAGGAAGGCGGCCTGGAGCGACGTGCATCCATTTGGACGCACAAAGTACGCTCTGGCGGTTTGAGTGTACGCGTCGTGCTTTCCGAAAAATCGCATCGATTTTCGGGCCAATGCGAGAGGAGAGGATCTTGATGATGACGATTGCGCGCAAATTGCTTTCGGCCGGCATTGTCGCGGCCGCTGCCGCCTTGGCGGCGTGCACCACCGCCGGCCCGGGCGGGCCGCCATCGGCCACGCGGAGTCCGGTCGAAGGCTCATGGATCGACGCGCAGGGCACGGGCCTGTCGACCTTCGCCGGCGGCAGCTTCAAGACCGTCGCCACCGACACCGGCCAGAAGCTTGCCGACGGAAGCTACGCCATGACCGGCGGCACCTCGGTCCAAATCCAGGGCACTTCGCTGATCCGCCAGACGCCGATCAGCTTCAACTGCTTGTTGATCTCCACCTCGCAGCTTAACTGCACCAGCGTGAGCGGGCAGAACTTTGTGCTGACGCGACGCACCTGAGCCCATACTGAACTGCTTTTGCAAAGGGCGGCGGCTTGAGGCCGCCGTCCTTTTGTGCCGGCAAAGCTGGGCCCGATTCCACTTGCATCGGCCAAAACGCGATGTGAACATGGGCGAAAAGCCGGCTGTTATATTCCAGTCGAGCGAGGGCGTTAAACAGGTCATCCGGGAGACGAAGATGAAGAAGATCGCCGCCATTGCCGCCCTTTCGGCGTCTACGCTTGGCCTGTCGACCGGCATGTCCTTTGCCGACTACACTCTGAACATCCTGCACATCAACGACTGGCACAGCCGCATCGAAAGCAACAACAAATATGAATCGACCTGCTCGGCCGAAGAGGAGACCAAGGGCGTGTGCACCGGCGGCGCGGCGCGGCTGATCACGGCGATCGCCCAGCAGCGCAAGAAGCTGGAAGGCCAGAACGTGCTGCTGCTCAGCGCCGGCGACAATTTCCAGGGTTCGCTGTTCTACACGACCTACAAGGGCAAGACCGAAGGCGAATTCCTCAATCAGATGAAATTCGACGCCATGGCGGTCGGCAATCACGAGTTCGACGATGGCGAGGCGGCGCTGGCGCCGTTCCTGGATATGATCAAGTTTCCGGTGCTCGGCGCCAATGTGAAGGCCAACGCGCAATCCAAGCTCGGTGACCGCGTGAAACCGTCTGTTGTGATCGAGGTCGGCGGCCAGAAGATCGGCGTCGTCGGCGCGGTCACCAACGACACGCCGGAGTTGGCTTCGCCAGGCCCTAATGTCACGATCGAGGACGACGTCAAGTTGATCACGTCAGAGGTCGAGAGGTTGAAGGGAGAAGGCGTCAACAAGATCATCGCAGTCACCCATATTGGTTACAAGCGCGAGCGTGACGTCATCGCCAAGATCCCGGGTGTCGACGTGGTGGTTGGCGGCCACAGCCATTCGCTGCTGTCCAACACCGACCCCAAGGCTGAAGGCCCCTACCCGACGATGGTCGACAATCCGGACGGCTACAAGGTGCCAGTCGTCCAGGCGGCGTCCTATTCGAAATATCTCGGCGAGTTCAAGGTCGTGTTCGACGACAACGGTGTCGTCAAGCAGGCCAGCGGCGACCCGATCTACCTCGACAAATCGATCACGCCAGACCCCGCCGTGCTTGCCCGCATCAAGGAGCTCGGCGCGCCGATCGAGGCGTTGAAGAACCAGGAGGTCGCCGAGACCACCAGGGCGATCGACGGCAGTCGTGAGAACTGCCGCACCCGCGAGTGCGAGATGGGCAATCTCGTCTCGGATGCCGTCCTCGACCGCGTCAAGGACCAGGGTGTAGAGATCGTCATCACGAATGGCGGCGGTCTGCGCGCTTCGATCGACCAGGGCACCGTCACCATGGGCGAGGTGCTGAACGTGCTGCCGTTCCAGAACACAGTGGCGACCTTCCAGATTTCCGGCAAGGATCTGGTTGCCGGGCTGGAGAACGGTCTCAGCCAGATCGAGGACGGCGCCGGCCGCTTCCCGCAGGTTGCCGGCCTGAAGTATTCATTCGACAAATCGGCCGCCGCGAATGCCGGGCGCATCAAGTCGGTCGAGGTCATGCAAGGCAGCGGGTGGACGCCGATCAATCCGGACAAGGATTACCTGGTCGCCACCAACAACTATGTGCGCCAGGGTGGCGACGGCTACAAGGTGTTCGCCGACAAGGCCAAGAACGCCTACGATTACGGTCCGGGTCTCGAACAGGTGGTCGCCGATTATCTCGGCGCGCATCGGCCCTATACGCCGAAGCTCGAGGGCCGCATCACCGAAATCACGGCCGCCGCCGCGGCGGAACCGGCCCAGCAGCCGGCCCAAGAATCGGCGAAGCCGGCCGAGGCTCCCGCTCCGGCCGAGCCCGCAAAACCGGCAGAAACGGCTCCAGCCGCTACTGCGGAGCCGGCGATGCCTGAACCGCCGGCCGGTTCGGACGATATTGCCACGACACCGCCAGCCGTGCCGACGGAATCCGCCCCGGCAGCGCCGGCACCTGCCGAGGCTGCGCCTGCCGAGCCGGCAAAGCCGGCCGAAAGCAGCCATGTGATCGTTGCCGGCGACACCTATTGGGATTTGGCGGAAAAAGCCTATGGCGATGGCGCCAGGTGGAAAACGATCTCCGACGCCAACCAGGACTACGAGCCGCGCCGGCTTCCCGTCGGCGCAACCTTGACCATCCCGGCCGCAAACTGAATTCTTCTGTCATTGTTGGAAAACCCGTCCGGCAAACCGGGCGGGTTTTTCTGCTTCGCCTCCCAAGCTTAGATAAGGTGCGGCCAGACGCTGCATTGAAAACCGGCGCGGCATCGCTAGTTTCGCGCGGTGTCCGGAGATCCTTTATGACGCCTTCCAACCCTGCCGATCCCAAGGCCGCGACGGTCCTCGACCCGCTGCCGGCAGGACAGCCGCCGGTCGGCGCGGGCAGGATCGGCGTCATGCTGGTTAATCTCGGCACGCCCGACGGCACGGAATTCAAGCCGATGTGGCGCTATCTCAGGGAGTTCCTGTCCGATCCGCGCGTCATCGAACTCAACAAGGCGATCTGGTACCCGATCCTCTACGGGCTGGTTCTCACCACACGGCCGAAGAAGTCGGGTGCCAACTATGCCAGGATCTGGAACCGGCAGCGTGACGAGTCGCCGCTGCGCACCTACACCCGCGCTCAGAGCGAGAAGCTGACCGAGGCGCTGCGCGACCTGCCCGGCGTCAGCGTCGACTGGGCAATGCGTTACGGCAATCCTTCGACCGAGAGCGTCGCCAAAGGGCTGGTCGCGCAGGGCTGCGACCGCATTCTGACTTTTCCGCTTTATCCGCAATATTCCGCGACCACGACCGCCACCGCCAACGACCAGTTGTTTCGCGCGCTGATGAAGATGCGCCGCGCCCCGGCGATCCGCAGCGTGCCGCCCTACTATGCCGAACCGGTCTATATCGAAGCGCTCGCCGCGTCGATTGAGCGCCATCTGGCGAGCCTCGATTTCGAGCCGGAAATGGTCATCGCCTCTTATCACGGCATTCCGAAACCCTATTCCGACAAGGGTGACCCCTATCAGGCCCATTGCCTTGAGACGACCCGGCTGCTGCGGGAAAAGCTCGGCTGGGATGAGAAGAAGCTGATCACCACGTTCCAGTCGCGCTTCGGCGCGCAGGAGTGGCTGCAGCCTTACACCGACAAGACGGTCGAGAAATTGCCCGGAGAAGGCGTGAGATCGATCGCCATCGTCAATCCGGGCTTTTCTGTCGACTGCATCGAGACGCTGGACGAGATCGGCAGGGAGGCGGCCGAGACCTTCCATCATGCCGGCGGCGAAAAGTTCGTGCATATTCCCTGCCTCAACGACAGTGCCGAGGGCATGGCGGTGATCGAGGCGATGGTGCGGCGCGAACTGTCGGGTTGGGTGTGAAGCCGATACAATCGAGCGCCGCTAACCGGCTTTCTATGCACCGGTTACCCACTATCACCTGATTGTAACGTTCCTGAAACACACTTAAGTGTTTGGTGAAGTCGGTCGGGTTGAAACATTTCCGTGGCCGGCATCTGAGGGAGAGGCAAATGGATTTCAGTGGTTTCGATATCGCGCTTCTTGTTCTTGTCGCTCTTGTCGTGCTCGTGCTTTTCAAAGGCATCCGGACAATCCCGCAAGGCTACAATTACACCGTCGAACGCTTTGGCCGTTATACCAAGACATTGAGCCCCGGCCTCAACCTCATCGTGCCGTTCGTTGACCGCATCGGCTCCAAATTGAACATGATGGAGCAGGTGCTCGACGTCCCGACGCAGGAGATCATCACCCGCGACAACGCCACCGTCGCCGTCGACGGCGTCGCCTTCTACCAGGTGCTCAACGCGGCGCAGGCCGCCTACCAGGTCGCCGGTCTGGAGAACGCCATCCTCAACCTGACGATGACCAACATCCGTACCGTGATGGGGTCGATGGACCTCGACGAGCTTTTGTCGAACCGCGACGCCATCAACGAACGCCTGCTGCGCGTCGTCGATGAAGCGGCACATCCCTGGGGCATCAAGATCACCCGCGTCGAGATCAAGGACATCAATCCACCGGCCAATCTCGTCGAATCGATGGGTCGCCAGATGATGGCCGAGCGCAACAAGCGCGCGCAGATCCTCGACGCCGAAGGCCTCAAGCAGTCGCAGATCCTGGAAGCCGAGGGCCGCAAGGAAGCCGCCTTCCGCGACGCCGAGGCGCGCGAACGCTCGGCCGAGGCCGAGGCCCGCGCCACGCAAGTGGTGTCGGAAGCGATCGCCAAGGGCGACGTGCAGGCGCTCAACTACTTCGTTGCGCTGAAATACACCGAAGCACTGACCAGGATCGGCTCCGCCACAAACAGCAAGGTCGTGCTGATGCCTATGGAAGCTTCCTCATTGATCGGCACGCTCGGCGGCATCGGCGCGATCGCCAAGGAAGTTTTCGGCGCAGAGGGCACTGCCGGCACCACGCGGCAGGCTGCACGCCCGCCCGTGGTTCGTCCCAGCGAGACCTGAGGCCATGTTCGAACGCATCATTTCCGAACTCGGCCCTTGGGTTTGGATGGTTCTCGGCTTCGTCCTCCTAGTGATGGAGGTCATCGCACCGGGCATATTCATGCTGTGGATCGGCATCGCCGCTCTGCTGATCGGCGTGGTGTCCCTGCTCATCTGGGACGCGGACTTCTGGACCTGGCAGATCCAGGTTCTCGCCTTCCTGGCGATGTCGCTGGTTTCAACCTATGTCGGCAAGAGACTGGTGGGTGGGCGCGATGATGGCACCGATCAGCCACTGCTCAACCGCCGCGGCGCACAGATGATCGGCAGGATGGCCACCCTGGACGAGCCGATCAGGGACGGCCGCGGCCGCATAAAGCTGGGCGACACGCTATGGCGCATCTCCGGCCCCGACCTGCCGGCCGGCACGCAGGTGCGCGTGACGGGCGCGGCCGACACCGATCTGGAACTGACGGTCGAGGCGGTCCTGGACTGATCCGACCATCTCGGCAGGCGACTTTTCAAACAGGCCTGATGTCTCTCAGTTTCGAAATTCACTCTGGCGAGCTCAGGCCGCGCCGATGCGCAGCAGATCGTGCAGATGAACAAGTCCGACCGGCCGTCTGCCTTCGACAACCATCAGGCTGGAGATGGTCGAACTGTTGATCGTCTGCAGCGCGGTCGCCACCAGCGTATCCGGTCCGGCCGTCTTCGGCTCCTTGGTCATGACCTGATCGACGCTCATCGCCAGAAGATTGCTGCCGATGTGGCGCCTGATGTCGCCGTCGGTGATGATGCCGATCAGCGCACCATCCGCAGCGGTTATCGCCACGCAGCCAAACCCCTTGCGCGACAATTCGAGGATCGCTTCGCGCATTCCAGTGCCGGAAGGCACCAGCGGCAGCCTGTCGCCGACATGCATGATCTCGCGGATCTGCGTCAGATTGGCGCCAAGTTGCCCACCGGGATGGAAGGTGCGGAAATGATCCGGCGTGAAGCCGCGCGCTTCGAGCAGCGCGATGGCCAGTGCATCGCCGATCACCAGTTGCAGCAGCGTCGATGTCGTCGGCGCCAGGCCGTGCGGGCAGGCTTCCGGCGCACGCGGCAGCAAAAGCACCACATCGGCCGCCCGCGCCAGCGCCGATCGCTCTCCGGCGGTGACTGCGATCAGCGGAATCGAGAAGCGCCTGGAATAGGCGATGATGCCCTTGAGCTCGCGGCTCTCGCCCGACCACGAGATGGCGATGATGGCGTCGTCCCTGGCGATCATGCCGAGGTCGCCATGATTGGCTTCGGCAGAATGGACGAAGAAAGCCGGCGTGCCGGTCGAGGCGAGCGTTGCCGCGATCTTTGAGCCGATATGGCCGCTCTTGCCGACGCCGCTGACGATGACGCGGCCAGCGATATGCGACACCATATCGACGGCGCGCGCGAACGGTTCGGTCAATCCGTTCTCGAGCGCGGCCGCCAGCGCCGCGACACCGGCCTGCTCGGTCGCTACCGTTCTAAGCGCCGAGGCGATCGAAGCCTGCCCATCGAGCCGCTTCTTGTCTGGGGATCCCGCATGCATGGCTGATGCGATTAGCGCTTTGCTGCGCGCCTGTCCAACGGAATTGCCATCCGTTAGCCGTCAAGTGGGCTTTGATCGACCGCCGCCTCAACCCAACGTTAACCATCCCCGTTTACGGTTCGGTAAGTATGGCGCGCGTGCGCCGCGCAAGCAGTGGTAGCGATGTCCGAGGCCCCGCCTGAAAAGAAAAGAAGACGAAACGGCAAGGCGGTCTGCGCCTTGCTGCTGGCGACCAGCGTCTTCGCCTTGCTGCGGCCTGCGCAGCCCTATGCCCAAGTAACCGAGCTGCGCGGCGAGGTTTCGGAATCGGCGATTCTGGACGACCAGCAGCGCAAAACCAGGCAATTGAGCATTGCCCAGGATCAGACGGCGCAGGCCGGTGCAACCACCCAGAGCACGGCGCCGACGCCCGCCTATCAGCCGGCCAGCCCGGGCGCCGTGCAGGACGACGACGCGGCACCGGCGACCGGAAGCATTTTTGATCCGCCGGAAGCAACCGACGATCCGTTTGCGGACGCCCCCGTTCCCGTCCCGCCGCGCCGGCCATCGAGCGCAACCCAGGGCGCAGCCGATCAGGACGAAGCCGCCGAGACACAGGCCGCCAACGCGACGACGGCCCCGACGGATGACGAGGACACCGCCGAGACGGACCCAATCAATTCCCGTGCCGTGACCATCGATTCCGCCGACAGGCAGCAACTCGATCCGGGCGCCGAGCGCGCCGAAGCCATCGAAGGCCGGGACAGGAGGGCCGAGGACGACCCGTTCGCCGCCACCGGTATCAAACTCGGCTCGTTCGTGATCAGGCCGACGCTCGAGCAAGGCCTGAAGGCCTCATCGAATGCCGATTCAAGCAGCGAAGGCAAGCCGGCCCTGCTGTCGGAAACGACGCTGCGCTTCAACGCCATCTCCGACTGGCGGGAGAATTCGGCTACCGTCGACGGCTACGGCACATTTCTCAAGACCCTATCGGGCGACGAGGTTGAGGAGGCGCGCGGCCGTGTCGAAGGCACGCTCAATGTCGACTTCGACAACGATCTGCGCGCCATCGCCAAGCTCGGTTACGAGGCGGCACCGGAATCGGCTTCCTCGCCGGTCGTCATCGAAGGCACCGCCGAGCAGCCGGTGCGCCAGACCATTGATGGCAGCCTGGCGGTCGAGAAGGATGCCGGCAAGATGCGCTTCGCCCTGACCGGCGCAGTCGAACACGACATCTACGGCGACGCCAGGCTTTCGACGGGCGGAACGCTGTCGCAGAAAGACCGCGATTCGACGCTCTATACCGCCACCTTGCGCACCGGCTATGAGATTTCGCCCGCCATCACCCCTTTCACCGAGGTCGAAATCGGCCGCCGGGTCTATGATTTGCGCGTCGACAGCAATGGTTTCGAACGATCCTCGACGCGGCTTGGGGTTCGGGCCGGCGCCGAGCTCGACCTCGGCGAGAAGCTTGCCGGCGAGTTCTCGGCCGGCTGGCTGCGCGAGGCGATCGACGATGACCGCCTGCCGGCAATTTCGGGCGCCACGGTGAACGCCGACCTCAGATGGTCGCCGCAACGCGGCACCACGATCGGCCTCACCGGGCAGACGATCGTCGAGGGCACGACAACCGCCGACGAAAGCGGCACAATCCTTTACTCCGGCCGCCTCACCGCCGAGCGGGAAATCCGTGCCAACCTGATCGGCAACGCAGCTCTCGGCGTAGACTGGCGCGACTACATCGGGTCGGACGGCCATGATCTGACGCTGAGCGCCGAGGCCGGACTGACATGGTGGCTGAACCGATATGCCGGGCTGACCACCCGCGCCAGAACTGAAAAACAGACCAGCAACATCGAGGGCCGCGACTACACCGCCCACAGCATCTTTGTCGGGGTGACGCTGCAGCCGTAAACCAAGCCGCCGCGCACCCTCGGTTCAGGCCCGAGGGCATGCTTTTGCGCGCATGCATTAGCCCGGGGGTTAGAACGCCGCGCCCCGCTGCTCTGACGGTTTCATCTCGTCGAGAAGCTTGCTGATAGCGCCCGCCATGCGTCCGTTCATGTCGCTGCGCCACAGCGCGAAGGCGACGTTGGCCTCGACAAAGCCTTCCGGCGATCCGCAATCGAAGGTGCGCCCTCGGTAGTGGCAGCCATAGAAGGGCTGCTGCTTCTCCAGCTTCAGCATCGCATCGGTGAGTTGTATCTCGTTGCCGGCGCCCTTCTCCTGGCCTTCGAGTATCCCAAATATCTCCGGCTGCAGGATGTAGCGCCCGTTGATGTATAGGTTGGAGGGTGCCGTGCCGGTCTTCGGCTTCTCCACCATGCCGGTAATGCGGAAACCGTGATGCGTATCCTCGCCGCGGCCGACGATGCCGTATTTATGGGCCTCGGCGGGGTCGCATTCCTGAACCGCGACGATGTTGTTGCCGGTCTCGGCATAAAGCTCGACCATCTCCTTCATGCAGCTTTTTTCGGATTGCATGATCATATCGGGCAAAAGCAGCGCGAAGGGCTCGTCGCCGACCAGCTCGCGGGCACACCAGACGGCATGGCCAAGGCCAAGCGGCACCTGCTGGCGGGTGAAGCTGGTCTGCCCTGGCGAAGGTTGCAGCCGCTGCAGGCGGGCGAGCTCGTCGTCCTTGCCGCGTTGGGCGAGCGTGTCATAGAGTTCGAACTGAACGTCGAAATGGTCCTCGATGACCGCCTTGTTGCGTCCGGTCACGAAGATGAAATGCTCGATGCCGGCTTCGCGTGCCTCGTCGACCACATACTGGATGACTGGCCTGTCGACGACGGTCAGCATTTCCTTGGGTATGGCCTTGGTGGCCGGGAGAAAACGCGTGCCGAGGCCAGCGACCGGGAAAACTGCCTTGCGAACTCTCTTCATGCTGTCAAATATCCGCTTCTAAGGCTGTTCGGCAATCCCGCTTCAAGACATTTTCGTGCCGGAATCTGGGATTATGGAACGGCTGGTCAGAAAAAATCTGTAGTCCGTAAAGCACCAACCCGCCTTTTCGTTCCCAACGGCACCTATGGTAAACTAAATGCTAACCGGGTTCGGCGATGAATGATCTTCCTGTGATGAAGAAGGAGGAAAAGATGTCCGTTCGCGACGCCGCAAAGCGCTTCACCAGCATCGTTGCGGCCGCCAGTCTGTCGCTTGCCTTGCTGATGCCCACCGGATCGGCTTTTGCCGACGCCGGTTTCCGGCAATGGGTGGCGAGCTTCCGCGCCACCGCGGTGCGGAGCGGCGTTTCCGGCGCCGTTTACGACCGCGCATTCGAGGGCATCAGCGATGCCGACCCGGTCGTGCTGGAAAAAGCGCGTTATCAGCCCGAATTCACCGCGCCCGCCTGGGACTATTTCGACAACCGCGTCCATGACCAGTCGGTCGCTGTTGGCAAGCAGATGGCCAGGAAGTGGAAGCCGTGGCTGGACAGGATCGAGGCAAGATACGGCGTCGACCGTCACATCCTGCTGGCGATCTGGTCGATGGAATCGAACTACGGCGAAATCCTCAAGCGCGACGATGTCATGCGCAATGTCGTGCGTTCGCTAGCCACGCTTGGCTATGCCGATTCGAGACGATCGAAATTCGCCCGCACGCAGCTGATCGCGGCGCTGAAGATCCTGCAAAGGGGCGACATCGATAAAAGCCACCTCAGTGGCTCATGGGCCGGCGCCATGGGCCATACCCAGTTCATTCCCACCAGCTACCAGGCCTATGCGGTCGACATGGACGGCGACGGCAAGCGTGACATCTGGAATTCGATTCCCGATGCATTGGCAACGGCCGCCAATCTGCTCAGGAAGAACGGCTGGCAGGCCGGCAAGACCTGGGGCTATGAAGTCAGCCTTCCCGACGGAAAGAAGTTCCCGGCCGGATCGAAGTCGTTGTCGCAATGGCAAGCGCTGGGTGTCGCGCGTGCCAACGGCAAGCCGTTCAAGAGTGGGGAGAAGGCCACGCTGAAGGTGCCAGGCGGCCGTGGCGGCCCGGCTTTCCTGATGGTCAAGAATTTTTCGGTCATCAAGCGTTACAACAATGCCGACAAATATGCGGTTGCCGTTGGCCTTCTTGCCGACGAAATCGCCGGTTATGGTGGGCTTGTGCAGGACTGGAAGCGGCCTTTCACGAAGCTCTCCTTTGAGGAGAGGCAGGAGCTTCAGCAACGGCTTTCCCAGTACGGCTACTATGACGGCAAGTTCGACGGCAAGATCGGCGAGGGATCGAAAGCCGCCATCATGGCCTTCCAGGCGAAGGCTGGCTTGACCCAGGACGGACATCCGAGCATGGAAGTGCTCAAATGGCTCAGGCAGAACTAGCTTCGCATAGGGCAGACCTGGAGCATCGGACCCAAACCGGTTTTGAGGAAATCCGATGCTCAACTTAAGGTAGAGCGGCGGCACGGTTGTATCAGAGTCCGGCGCTCTTTAGGGATGGAGACGGTAATTGGTTTCGGCTGCGCGTATCCGTGTGATCCTTCGTCGCGTGCCGATCCTGATTCTGGCTATTGCCGTCCTGGCCGTCGGCACTGCCGCCGTCTTTCACACGCCGGCCGTGGCGCAGGAAGAACAAAGGCGTGGCTGGTCGCTGCGCGACCTGTTGTTTCTGCGCCGAAGCGAGCGGATGGAGCCGCCACGACTGATTGAGCCGCGACGGATTCAGAGGATCGGGCCACGCAAGCCAAAAGTCAGAAAGTCGCGTGCTGCGCCGCGCCGGCCGGCTGAGCCGGCAGCCCCCATTGTCGAGAAGGCGCCGGATGCCCGCACCGTTCTGGTGGTCGGCGATTTCATGGCGACCGGCCTCGCCGAGGGTCTCGACACCGCCTTCGCCGAAAACAACAAGGTCAGGATCGTCGTTCGCAGCAATGGTTCGTCCGGTTTCGTGCGTGACGATTTCTACAACTGGCCCGAACAGATCAAGTCGCTGATCGAGGCCGAAAAACCGGCGGCCGTGATCGTCATGCTGGGTTCCAACGATCGGCAGCAGATGCGCGTGAACGGTGAACGCGAACAGCCACGGTCCGAAGCGTGGACCAAGGAATACGAACGCCGTACCGAAGCGTTCGGCAGGGCCATCGCATCGGCCAAGGTGCCGTATCTGTGGGTCGGCATGCCGGCCTTCAAGGCGCCGAAGATGACCTCCGACATGCTGGCTTTCAACGACATCTACCGCTCGACGGCCGAGAGCCATGGCGGCGAATTCGTCGACATCTGGGACGGTTTCGTCGACGAGGAAGGCGCCTTTGTCACCAGCGGGCCTGATATCAACGGCCAGCCGGTGCGCCTGCGCACCGACGACGGCATCCGTGTGTCGAAAGCCGGCAAACGCAAGCTCGCCTTCTATGCTGAAAAACCCTTGCTGAAGATCCTTGGAATGACCTCGCCTCCGGGCACACTGGCAGCTTATGCGCCAGCCGGCGCTCCGGTCGGGGCGCCGGCAACGACACCCATGCCCGTCGATCGCACGGTGCCGATGCTGCTCAGCGATCCGGCACTCGACGGCGGTTCGGAACTTCTCGGCGCCGCAGCGCCGGCAAAGGCGGACGGGCCTGGCGAAAAACTCTTCGTCGAGGGCAAGGTATCAGCTGCTTCGCCCGGCCGCGCCGACGATTTTTCCTGGCCGCCAAGGAAGCAGCCTGCAGCGGCTGCCGTGCCCGAAACGACCACGGCGATCACTCCGTAAACCTGCCGGACGGCCGCACAAGTAGGAGACGGTCTCAGCGCGGCAGCACGCTCGATCCCATCAGCGCCTCGTCGATCGAACGCGCTGCCTGACGGCCCTCGCGGATCGCCCAGACGACCAGCGATTGACCGCGGCGCACATCGCCAGCTGCATAGAGCTTTTCGACGCTGGTCTTGTAGTCGCGATCATTGGCCTCGACGTTGTTCGAGCGGCGGCTGTCGATGGCGATCTTCATCTGGCCAGCCAATTCCGACACCGGCCCGACGGCGGCCGGCCCGGCAAAGCCGATGGCGATGAAGGCGAGATCCGCGCGGATGACGAATTCCGTGCCGGCGATCGGCTTGCGCTTTTCATCGACCTCGCAGCATTTGACGCCGGTCAACGCGCCGTCCTCGCCGATGAATTCGAGCGTCGCCACCTGGAACTCGCGCTCGGCGCCTTCCGCCTGCGAGGACGAGGTGCGCATCTTCGTCGCCCAGTAAGGCCAGACCGAAAGCTTGTCTTCCTTTTCCGGCGGCTGCGGCCGGATGTCGAGCTGGGTGACGCGCACGGCCCCCTGGCGGAAGGCGGTGCCGACGCAGTCGGACGCGGTGTCGCCGCCGCCGACGACGACGACATGCTGGCCGCCGGCGACGATCGGCGGCGACGGCCACGCCACCGACTGGATCGGCTCGCCGCCGATGCGCTTGTTCTGCTGCACCAGGTAAGGCATCGCGTCATGCACGCCGTCGAGATCGTCGCCGGGAATGTTGGCCGGGCGCGGCGTTTCCGAACCGCCGCAATAGAGCACCGCATCATATTCGGCGAGCAGCTCCGCAACCGGCTTGTCGACGCCGACATTGATCCCGCAGTGAAAACTCACGCCCTCGCCTTGCATCTGCTCGATACGCCGGTCGATGTAGTGCTTCTCGATCTTGAAGTCGGGGATGCCGTAGCGCATCAGCCCGCCCGGCCGGCTCTCGCGCTCGTAGACGTGAACGTCGTGGCCGGCGCGGCCAAGCTGCTGGGCGGCCGCCATGCCGGCCGGCCCCGAGCCAATGATTGCGACGCGCCTGCCGGTCTTCCTTTCCGGCGGATAGGGCCGGATATGACCGGTTTCATAGGCCTTGTCGGCGATCGCCTGCTCGATCGTCTTGATGGCGACCGGAATGTCCTCGAGGTTCAGCGTGCAGGCTTCCTCGCAAGGTGCCGGACAGATGCGGCCGGTGAATTCCGGGAAATTATTGGTCGAATGCAGGTTGCGGATCGCATTGTCCCAGTCGCCATTGTAGACGAGGTCGTTCCAGTCCGGGATCTGGTTGTGGACCGGGCAGCCGGTCGGCCCGTGACAGTACGGAATGCCGCAATCCATGCAGCGCGCGGCCTGTTTCTCGACCTCCTTGTCCGACATCGGCAGCGTGAACTCGCGAAAATGCCGGATGCGGTCGGAAGCCGGCTGGTACTTGTGCACCTGCCGGTCGATCTCGAGAAACCCTGTTACCTTGCCCATAGTCCAGTCCCTGCTGTCCAGATGGCGCGCTCGACGCCGCACCCGTTAACCTCATAAGGCAGCCATGGCAACCTTCAGTCCGAGGCCAGGATTGTTGATGGAGGCATCGACCGGGAAGCTTTGCCTCCCGGCAAATCCCAAAGCCTATTCCGCCGCAACGCCCATGCGCATGCGTTCCATTTCGATCAGCGCGCGGCGGTATTCGACCGGCATGATCTTCCGGAATTTCGGCCGGAAAGTCGCCCAGTTGTCGAGGATTTCGCGGCCGCGCACCGAACCCGTGTAATGGACGTGGTTCGAGATCAGCTGATAGAGCCGCTCCTCATCATGGCTGGTCATGTCGCCGGACACGTCGACGCGGCCTTTGTGGTCGAGATCGCCGCCATGATGGAGCAGTTTCTCCATCAGGTCGTCTTCTTCGGGAACGGGTTCCAGTTCGACCATCGCCATGTTGCAGCGCTCGGCGAAATCACCCACCTCGTCGAGCACATAGGCGACGCCGCCCGACATGCCGGCGGCGAAGTTGCGGCCGGTCTGCCCGATGACGACGACAATGCCGCCGGTCATGTACTCGCAGCCATGGTCGCCAACACCTTCGACGACGGCGGCGACGCCCGAATTGCGAACCGCAAAACGCTCGCCGGCGACGCCGCAGAAATAGGCCTCGCCCTCGGTCGCGCCGTAAAGCACGGTGTTGCCAACGATGATCGACTCGGCTGCGACGATCTTCGTGTTCTCAGGCGGGCGGATGACGATGCGTCCGCCCGACAGGCCCTTGCCGACGTAGTCGTTGGCGGCACCGACCAGCTCGAACGAAACCCCACGCGCTAGGAAGGCGCCGAAGGACTGGCCGGCGGTTCCGGTGAGTTTTACCGAGATCGTGTCCTCGCGCAGGCCCTTGTGCTTGAAGCGCTTTGCCACTTCGCCCGACAGCATGGCGCCGGTCGAACGGTCGACATTGCGGATCGGCAGCTCGATGCTGACCGGCTGCCTGGCGTCCAGCGCCGGCTTGGCCAACTCGATCAGCTTGCGGTCGAGCACGTCGTCGATCGGATGCTTCTGCCGCTCGGTCCAGTGCACCGCCTCATGCGGGGCATCCGGCTTGAAGAACATCTTGCTGAAATCGAGCCCGCGCGCCTTCCAGTGCTGGATCAGCGCCCGCTTCTCCAGGAGTTCGGTGTCGCCGATGATCTGGTCGAGGTGGGTGTAGCCCATCTCGGCGAGCAGCGCCCGCACCTCTTCCGCCACATAGAAGAAGAAGTTGATGACATGTTCCGGCGTGCCCTTGAAGCGCTTGCGCAACACCGGGTCCTGCGTCGCGACGCCGACCGGGCAGGTGTTGAGATGGCACTTGCGCATCATGATGCAGCCGGCCGCGATCAGCGGCGCGGTCGAGAAGCCGAATTCGTCGGCGCCAAGCAGCGCGCCGATGACGACGTCGCGGCCGGTGCGCAGGCCGCCATCGACCTGCAGCGCGACGCGCGACCTGAGGCCGTTGAGCACCAACGTCTGGTGCGTCTCGGCAAGGCCCATTTCCCACGGGCTGCCGGCGTGCTTGAGCGAGGTCAGCGGCGATGCGCCGGTGCCGCCGTCATAGCCGGAAATGGTGATGTGATCGGCGCGCGCCTTGGCGACGCCGGCCGCAACCGTGCCGACACCGACTTCCGAAACCAGCTTGACCGAGACATCAGCCGCCGGATTGACGTTCTTGAGGTCGTAGATGAGCTGCGCCAGATCCTCGATCGAGTAGATGTCGTGATGCGGCGGCGGCGAGATCAGGCCGACGCCGGGCGTCGAATGCCTGACCTTGGCAATGGTGGCATCTACCTTGTGACCGGGCAGCTGACCGCCCTCGCCAGGCTTCGCGCCTTGCGCCACCTTGATCTGCATCACATCGGAGTTCACCAGATACTCCGCCGTCACGCCGAAACGCCCGGAAGCGACCTGCTTGATCGCCGAACGCTCGGGGTTCTTGCCGCCGTCCGGCAGCGGCAGGTAACGGTCGGCTTCTTCGCCGCCCTCGCCGGTGTTCGACTTGCCGCCGATCGTGTTCATGGCGCGCGCCAGCGTGGTGTGCGCTTCCCTGGAGATCGAGCCGAAGGACATCGCCCCGGTCGAGAACCGCTTGACGATATCGGCAGCCGACATGACCTCGTCGAGCGCGACCTTGTTGCGCCCGGTTTCTTCGGCCAGCCTGATCTTGAACAGGCCGCGAATGCTCTGCGCCCGCGCCGTCTCGCTGTCGATCTGAGCGGAATAGTCCTTGAACGTCTGCGACGACCCTTGGCGCACGGCGTGCTGCAGGGTGGCCACCGCATCGGGCGACCAGATATGCGCTTCGCCGCGCATGCGGAACATGTATTCGCCGCCGACCTCGAGGCTGTTGCGCAGCACCGGGTCGTTGCCGAAGCCGTCGGCGTGGCGGCTGACCGTTTCGGCTGCGATCTCTTCCAGCCCGACGCCTTCGATCAGCGTCGCGGTGCCGGTGAAATATTTTTGCACGAAATCGGTCTTCAGCCCGATGGCGTCGAAGATCTGCGCGCCGCAATAGGACTGGTAGGTCGAGATGCCCATCTTCGACATCACCTTGAGAATACCCTTGCCGATCGACTTGATGTAGCGGGAGACGACCTCATTGGCGTCGACTTCGGCCGGCAGCTCGCCGCGCTTGTGCATGTCGAGCAGCGTGTCGAAGGCGAGATAGGGATTGATCGCCTCGGCGCCATAGCCCGCAAGGCAGCAGAAATGATGCACCTCGCGCGGTTCGCCGGACTCGACGACCAGCCCCACCGACGTGCGCAATCCCTTGCGGATCAAATGATGGTGGACCGCCGCCGTCGCCAGCAATGCCGGGATGGCGATGCGGTCCGGCCCGAGCTGACGGTCGGACAGGATGATGATGTTGTAGCCGCCGGCGACCGCCGCCTCGGCGCGCTCGCACAGCCGGTCGATGGCGCCCTGCATGCCGGCCGCGCCTTCGTTCGAAGCATAGGTGATGTCGATCGTCTTGGTGTCGAAACGGTCCTCGGTATGACCGATGGAGCGGATCTTCTCAAGATCGCCATTGGTCAGGATTGGCTGGCGCACTTCGAGCCGCTTGCGACGCGAATTGCCGACGAGGTCGAAGATGTTCGGCCTCGGCCCGATGAACGACACCAGGCTCATCACCAGTTCCTCGCGGATCGGGTCGATAGGCGGGTTGGTGACCTGGGCGAAGTTCTGCTTGAAATAGGTGTAGAGCAGCTTCGATCTGTCCGACATCGCCGAAATCGGCGTGTCGGTGCCCATCGAGCCGACCGCTTCCTGGCCGGTGGTCGCCATCGGCGACATCAGCAGCTTGGTGTCTTCCTGGGTAAAGCCGAACGCCTGCTGGCGATCGAGCAGGCTGACGTCCCTGCGCAGCGCCCGCGGCTCGACCGGCTTCAGGTCTTCGAGGATGAGCTGGGTGTTGGCGAGCCAGCTCTTGTAGGGATGCCTGGTCGCGATCTCCGACTTGATCTCCTCGTCGGAAACGATGCGGCCCTTCTCCAGGTCGATCAAAAGCATGCGGCCGGGCTGCAGCCGCCACTTCTTGACGATCCTTTCCTCCGGCACCGGCAGCACGCCGGCTTCCGATGCCATGATGACGCGATCGTCGTCGGTGACGATATAGCGCGCCGGGCGCAGCCCGTTGCGGTCGAGCGTGGCGCCGATCTGGCGGCCGTCGGTGAAGGCCACCGCCGCCGGCCCGTCCCACGGCTCCATCAGGGCGGCGTGGTATTCATAAAAGGCCTTGCGATCTTGATCCATCAGCTTGTTGCCGGCCCAGGCCTCAGGGATCAGCATCATCATCGCGTGGGCGAGCGAGTAGCCGCCCTGCGTCAGGAATTCGAGCGCATTGTCGAAACAGGCGGTGTCCGACTGCCCCTCATAGGAGATCGGCCACAGCTTGGAGATGTCGTTGCCGAACAGTTCGGAATCGACCGAGGCCTGCCGCGCCGCCATCCAGTTGACGTTGCCGCGCAGCGTGTTGATCTCGCCATTGTGGGCGACCATGCGATAGGGATGCGCCAGCTTCCACGACGGGAAGGTGTTGGTCGAGAAACGCTGGTGGACGAGGATCAGCGCCGTCTCGAAACGCGGATCGGTCAGATCCTTGTAATAGGCGCCGACCTGATAGGCCAGGAACATGCCCTTGTAGACGATGGTCCGCGATGACATCGACACGACGTAGAAGCCATTGTCGACGCCCTTGGTCTCTTCGTGGATACGACCGGAAATGACCTTGCGCAGGATGTAGAGCCGCCGTTCGTAATCGTCGTCGCTCTCGATCTCGGCGCCACGACCCAAAAACACCTGCCGCTGGACCGGTTCTGAAGCAGCGATATCAGGCGCCTTTGACAGCGATGAATTGTCGACCGGCACGTCGCGAAAGCCGAGCAGCGGCTGGCCTTCGAGCTGCGCGACCTCGGCGATGATGCCTTCGATATGCGCCTGAAGCTCAGGATCGCGCGGCATGAACACATGGCCGACGGCGTAATGGCCGGGCTTGGGCAGTTCGACGCCCTGGCTGGCCATCTCCTCGCGGAAGAAGCGGTCGGGAAGCTGCACCAGCACGCCGGCGCCGTCGCCCATCAGCGGGTCGGCGCCGACGGCGCCGCGATGCGTCAGATTTTCGAGCACCGCCAGGCCGTCCGTGACGATCTGATGCGACTTGACGCCCTTCATATTGACGATGAAGCCGACGCCGCAGGCATCGTGCTCGTTGCGCGGATCGTAAAGGCCGTGAGCGGCGAACCCGGTAGGGGTCCGCCCGATCCTGGCCAGGCCAGTGGCGATGGACGGATTTTTGACGGCTGGCGCTTTCGTCTGCGCGGCCGGGCCGTTCGTCGCAGATGGCGTCACTTCCGTCATCGTCCTGTCCTCCATCCCAGCCCTTAGGGCGCTGGTTTCCGTTGGGAAGCGCATGAGCTTCCCTTTCATCCTTGCGGCACGTCTTGCGAAATCCCGTCTTGCGAAATCCTTGCCGAACCAGGCGGCCTGGTTCGCATCCGGCAATCGTACAGGCCAGAGGCGGGCTGTCTACCTGTCGCTCGCGGCAACGGCCGGAGAGGCCCAATGATACGCCAATCCAGCCTGTTTTGTGCGACAAAATAAGACAGCACTACTGTCCTAAATTTTTATGACAGAAATTGCGGGTGCGCACAAGACCGATTCACAACAATTGTGGGCATCCAGAGACAGAAAATTACGCGCCACCCGGCCAAAACGCAACCTTCAGTCGTCCGCCTTAATGCATGTCGCGCAAAAGTGTGCAGCGGTTTTGCGATAACGACATGCATGAAAACAAAAACCTAAAGCGCGTCGCATGAGGCCGGCCGAACGCGACGCGCTTTAGGTCCCCGGCCTCTCGCTGGCTTTACCGCTTTTCCGGCGCTTGGCACTTGCGAGCGGCATGCGAAAGCGGCCAAGGTCGCCTTGATTTTCCCAGCACAGGCAAACGCATGAATTTCGCTTCCGACAATTGGGCAGGCGCCCATCCCAGCATCGCCGCGGGCCTGTCGGCCCATGCCGGCGGCTTTTCCGCCGCCTATGGCGACGGCGCCCTCGACGACGCGGCATACCAGCGCTTCAACGAAATCTTCGGGCGCGAGGTCGCGGTGTTTTTCGTGGCCACCGGCACCGCCGCCAATTCCCTGTCGCTGACCGCCTACAACAAATCGGGCGGCATTTCCTTCTGCCATCGAGAGTCGCATGTCATCGAGGATGAATGCGGCGCCCCGGAATACTTTACCGGCGGCTCACGGCTCCATCCCGTCGACGGCGCGCTGGGCAAGATCGATCCGAATATGCTGGACAGGGCGGTCGGCCGGTTCGCGCCAGAAATCGTCCATTCCGGGCGCCCGATGGCGGTGTCGATCACCCAGTCGACCGAGGTCGGCACCATCTACACACTGAACGAAATTGCCAGGATTTCGGCGATCGTCAAGCATCACAAACTGCCGCTGCACATGGATGGTGCCCGCTTCGCCAATGCGCTGGTCGCGCTCGAGACAACACCGGCGGAGATGACCTGGAAGGGCGGCGTCGACATCCTCTCTTTCGGCGGCACCAAGAACGGTTGCTGGTGCGCCGAGGCTATCGTGCTGTTCGACCTCGACCGCGCCAGGGAACTGGCCTTCCTGCGCAAGCGCGCGGCGCAATTGTTCTCGAAATCGCGCTTCATCGCAGCGCAGTTCGAAGCCTATTTCAAGGACGACCTGTGGCTCGACACGGCGCGGCATGCCAACGCCATGGCAGCACGCCTCGCAGCACTGATCGAGGATTCCGCGTCGGCGCGTCTGGCCTGGCTGCCGCAAGCCAACGAAGTGTTCGCAGTGATGAAAAAGGCCAAGGCTGAACGGGTGCTTTTGGCCGGTGCCGCCTTCTACGACTGGCACAAGCCGCACGACTTCGATGGCCATATCGGCGAGGACGAAGCGCTCTATCGTTTCGTCACCAGCTTTGCGACCACGGAAGAAGAGGTCGACCGCTTTGGCGAGCTAATTGCTGGCGGCACCTAATTCAAAAAGGGCGGCGCCAGGCGCCGCCCTTCGTCCTTTGGTCGTCTTTGCGACGCAGCTTACGCGGTGGTCTTGGCCTCGATCTGCTTGGCCTTCGCCGAAGACGCGGTGATCGCGATCTTGCGCGGCTTCAGCTCCTCGGGAATATTGCGCTTGAGGTCGACGAAGAGCAGGCCGTTCTTCAGCGAGGCGCCGACGACATCAACATGGTCGGCAAGCTGGAAGCGGCGCTCAAAGGCTCGGCTGGCGATACCGCGATAGAGCAGTTCGGAGCCTTCGCCATTGCCCTCCTTGCGCTCACCCTTGACTGTCAGAACGTTGCGGTGAGCCTCGATCGAGAGCTCATCGTCCGAGAAGCCGGCGACCGCCATCGAGATGCGATAGGAATCCTCACCGGTGCGCTCGATGTTGTAGGGCGGATAGGTCTGTGCACCTTCCGGCTGCGCAAGCGAATCGAGCATGGTGAACAGCCGGTCGAAACCGACGGTCGAACGATAAAGCGGGGAAAAATCAACGTGACGCATGGTGTGTTCTCCTGTTGAGCAACAAGGTTTGCGTATGGCCGGTGCGAAACCCGTGACGGCGTTCCGGATGGGCCAGCGGCCCCGACATTGGCGGCCGCAGCAGACATTTGGGGAGCAGGAGAAGGCATTTCAAGATTCTACCGCCTCGATGAACGGCAGATGAACCGCGGCTTCGGCGGACGTTCAGCTAAGTCGCGCTAATCTGCTTCCAGGATCAAGGAACAGGCGGCGGTTACAGCGTCGCGCGTCCTCTCGGACACGCAAAAGGAAGCTGTAACACTTTGATTGCGCATGATTCACGGCGAAATCGGCTGCGGTTTTCGCGGTTATGCGCGAGATGCCGCAACGAGGCCGACCGGGTGTAACGTCCCTTCCTCCCGGATCGACGGGGGGCCGGAAGCACGCCGCAAGCTGCTTTCGGCCTCACTCGCCGGCTGCCTCGTTCAGCCTTTCCAACGCGTCCGGAATTCCTTTGCTTTTTGCTGCCCTTTGCTTTTGCTGCATGGGGCGTCTATGCCTACCAAAGCTTGCGCCATGCAGGCAGCGACACTTGAAACGCAGCGCCGAATGACGGACCTCCTCGCCAAAACTCCCCTCTTCCACGAAATTCCGGGCAATCCGCTGCCGGAAAATGCGGCCGGTGGTTTCTTCACCGCGCGCGACGGCAAGAAAATCCGTTATGGCCTCTTTGCCGCCGTTGCCCGCCCGATGAAGGGCACCGTGGTCCTCTTGACCGGCCGCAACGAGTGCATCGAAAAGTATTTCGAGACCATCCGTAACCTCGCCGACCGCGGTTTTGGCGTCGCCACCTTTGACTGGCGCGGCCAGGGCGGTTCCGACCGGCTGATCAGCGATCGCGAGCGTGGCTATGTCCGCAGTTTCTTCGACTACACCGGCGACCTGGAACAGTTCTTCGAGGAGATCGTGCTCCCCGACTGCCGCGGGCCGTACTACATATTGGCCCATTCGGCCGGGGCGGTGATCACGCTGCTTGCCGGGCCGTCGATGGTGAACCGCGTACGGCGCATGGTGCTGATCGCGCCCTTCCTCGCGGTGCCCGACCTGCCGGTCTCGACAGCCACCGTTCGCCGCCTCTGCTCGCTGTTCTGTCTGCTGGGTCTTGGCAAGCTTTACGCCGCCTGGGGTCCGCGGCCCAGAAAAACCATACCCTTTGCCGTCAACAAGGTGACATCGGATCCCGAGCGGTATCGGCGCAACACGCTGCTCTACGAAACCTACCCGCAGCTGGCGCTCGGCGGCCCGACGATCCGCTGGCTGAAAGCGGCGGCGCAGGCCTCCGAGGTCATCAGCGATCCCGACTTCATGGCCAGGATCCGGGTTCCCTTGCTGGTGGTCGCCGCCGGCGCCGACCAGGTCGTCTCGACGAAGGCGGTGGAAACCTACACCAGACGCCTGCGTCTCGGTTCGCTGCTGGTGATCGATGGCGCACGCCATGAAATATTGCAGGAGGCCGACTTCTATCGCGAGCAGTTCTTTGCCGCCTTCGATGCCTTCATTCCGGGAAGCGACGACAACGCCTGATTGAGTGCCGCGCTCCCTCCGGACGCCAAAAGACCGCTCCAAATCATTGAAAATCCATGATTTGGCTTGAAAGAATGACTTGGCCTGGAAACGAACCTGGCTTGAAAAAATGCCTTCCAGGTCGATCGTCGGCCTACGCTTGCCGGGCGAAATCCATGATCCAGTTGGTCTCCCAGGTCTTGCCGCCATCCGCTGAAAAAGCCTGCTCCCAGCGCGCCGATTTTTCAGTGATCCGCGACCACAGGAAGCGAACCTGGATAGCGCGTCCGTCAAAAACGTCTTCACACAGGAACGTGCCGACGCCTGCTTCGAAGGCGCCGCGCATCGGAATATCGATGGTCGCCGGGCTGCGGCCGTCGATCCACCAGATCGACCATTGTCTCGTCGCCGGATCGAAGGTCCGCAGCGTGGCGGCGCGATAGGCGCCGCCGGGCAATTCAATCACATTGTCGTCGACATTGCCGACCCCGCCAAGGATCGGGCGCACCTCGCATGTCCCGCCAAACACGTCCCAGTTCGTGTCGCCTTGCAGGCGCTCATGCAACCTTCGATGGCTGACGTTCCAGTGTCCGAAGAAGAAATCGAAATCGGCCCGCCCATCTCCCAGGGCATTTTCTGCCGGCGCATTTTCTACTGGAGCATCTTCGGAACGGCTGGTTGTTGACTGCGTCGGCATGAGGCTCCCTCCCGTGGCATTGTCTCCATATCCGAGAGCTGCTGACACCCTGCCGTCAGGAGCATTGGGTTATCGTCGCCGGGGGCACCTCAGTGCGTAATGGCCATCTGCCCAGCCGGTTCAGCCGCGCAGCGCCGCCATCGCGGCGGCATGAAGCTCCGGCGTCGCCGCAGCTAGGATGTCGCCGCCCCTTTCCGCCGGTCCGCCTTCGAAGGTGGTGACGACGCCGCCGGCCTTCTCGATGATCGGGATCAGCGCGACGATATCGTAGGGTTTCAAGCCGGGGTCGGCGACGATGTCGACGCTTCCCGCCGCGACCATGGCGAAGGCATAGCAGTCGGTGCCGTAGCGGGCGAGTTGGACCTGCCGCTCGAACAGGTCGTAGCGCAGGCGCGCGTCTCCCTTGAACAGTGCCGGCGTGGTGGTGAACAGCGTCGCCTCGGCGAGGCTTGTCGTCTTGCGTGTCGTCAGCCTTCGCGGTCCGCCCGGGCCTTCATAATGGGCACCGGACGCGTTGGCGTAGAAAAGCTCGCCGGTGAAGGGCTGCGACATCATGCCGGCGACGGCATCGCCGTCGACCGTCAGCCCGACCAAGGTTCCCCAGACCGGCAGGCCGGAAATGAAGGCACGGGTGCCGTCGATCGGATCGATCACCCAGACATGCCTGCTGGAAATGTTCTCGCTGCCATGCTCCTCGCCGAGGATGCCGTGATCGGGATATTCCGCTGAAATAAGCGCCCG
The DNA here is from genome assembly GCF_055811595.1 of Mesorhizobium sp. WSM4814. Taxonomy (NCBI): domain Bacteria; kingdom Pseudomonadati; phylum Pseudomonadota; class Alphaproteobacteria; order Hyphomicrobiales; family Phyllobacteriaceae; genus Mesorhizobium; species Mesorhizobium sp. WSM4814. Next base: position 24,039 of record NZ_JBVVQT010000001.1, on the reverse strand, counting down.
GATGACCCGCTCGGCCTCGCGGTCCGCCTCGGTGACCGGGTCGAAGCTGCCTTGCTCCTTGTTGGCGACTGCGCCCTGGCTGCGGAAGCGCGGCAAGGTTTCGGCCGCGGCAGCATGCGCAATGCGCCGCATGAAATCGATGCTGATGTCCAAGTGAGTCTCCCCGCGCTGCAGCCTGCTGGAACTCGTTTGCCTGCGGTATTGCGTCAAGACAAGGGCGCGCGGACATTTCCGCATCGACAACTGTTGCTAAAATGCAACGTTGGCGCCCTCGATATGCAATTCCACATCATAGTGAATTAAAAACGCCGCACGGCCGCTTGACATTTGTGCATCGCACAATAGATTTGTTCTCGGACAGGTTCTCCTGTCCATGCCCTCCTTGGGCGTTTCCTCCCTAGACTTCGACCGTGTCGTGCAAACGATGCGGTCTTTTTTTCGGCGCGGCACTCAGCCGATTGCACGTCCCGACCCGCACCCCGATGCCTTTATCCGGCGCCAGATCTCGTTTCGTTTTCGGCAATCATTCGGCGGCAAGCGGCAGGTCGATAAAATTGTGGTCGGGCATCGCCATCAGGTCGGCCGAGAATTGCGCCAGATCGTCGGCGAGCGCATCGAAGCCGGCGGATTTCTGGAACGTCCGCTCGTTCATGTAAAGCCCGCGATTGACCTCGATCTGCAGTGCATGGAGGTGGCGCACGGGGCGGCCATAGTGCTCGGTGATGAAGCCTCCGGCATAAGGCTTGTTATGGGCGACGGTGTAGCCCATGCCGATGAGCAGGCCGATCGCCGTCTCGGTCAACGCTGCCGCGGCGGAGATGCCGAAACGGTCGCCGACGATGAAGTCGGGCCTGACACCGCTGTCGCCGACCCTGATGCTCGCCGGCATCGAGTGGCAATCGATCAGCACGGCAAAGCCGAACCGCGCATGGGTCCTGGTCAAAAGCCGCTTTAGCGTCTCGTGATAAGGCTTGTAGACAGCCTCGATGCGCGCGACGGCTTCCGCCAGCGGCAAGCGGCCGGCATAGATTTCGAGCCCCTCTCCTACCAGCTTGGGCACGGTGCCAAGCCCGCCGGCGACGCGCGCCGAACGGATGTTGCAGAACGACGGCACCGGTTCGGCGAACATGCGCGGATCGAGTTCCCACGGCTCCCGGTTGACGTCGAGATAGGCGCGCGGGAAGTTTGCCGCCAGCATCGGCGCGCCGAGCGCAACAGCGCCACCGAACAATTCGTCGACATAGCAATCTTCGGAGCGGCGGATGGCGTTTCGGTCCAGCCTTGCCATGGCCAGGAACCGGTCCGGATAGTGACGGCCGCTATGCGGCGAGTTGAAGAGGAAGGGAACACGCTGTTCGGCGCCCGACCGGATTTCGAAGGGGGGAACGACCGAAAAATCCTCGGCTGCCGTTTTCAATTTGAACGTACCCGGAAACACCAATGCATCATGGTTGGAAAGGTGCCACCTCGCCGGCCGCATGTCCAGCGTTTCGGCGTCCGGACCGCTTTGTCAAAGCCGGATCGGGCCTTTATCGTTCACTTGATGTTTACCCTCACCTCCTCATATACAGGATGGTTAACGGGCTGCCCCACGGCAGTCCCGGGCGGGTGATTCGGACGGGACAAGATGGCACGCATTCTACTGGCGGAAGACGACGATGACATGCGCCGGTTCCTCGTCAAGGCGCTGGAACGTGCCGGCTATCAGGTCAGCGACTTCGACAACGGCGCCAGCGCCTATGAGCGGCTGCGCGAAGAGCCGTTCTCGCTGCTGTTGACCGATATCGTCATGCCGGAGATGGACGGCATAGAACTCGCCCGCCGCGCCACCGAGATCGATCCCGACCTCAAGGTCATGTTCATCACCGGCTTCGCCGCCGTTGCGCTCAATCCGGATTCCAAGGCGCCGAAAGACGCCAAGGTGCTGTCGAAGCCGTTCCATCTGCGCGACCTCGTCAACGAGGTCGAAAAGATGCTGCAGGCAGCCTGACCCGTTTTCCGCCGCCGGCCTCCGGCGCGCCTTCGACGGTGCGGCAAGGCGAACCTTTCTTTCCCCTTTCCTGCTATTGACGCGCCGCGGCAAAAATGGTGTATGCGCGGCTTCGGATGGGCGTGTAGCTCAGCGGGAGAGCACTGCATTGACATTGCAGGGGTCACAGGTTCAATCCCTGTCACGCCCACCATCCAGACAATCCGCCGTCTCTGTAGGTGGAACCTGACATCTGCATTTTTCTTTGCATTCTTGGCAACTTAGGTTGCAGCATTGCGGAATCCTAGGGATGCCAGAGCTTCTTTTTTGGCGATTATATCAGTGCGATCGCTATCTGGTTTTCAAGCTCTGCATTTTTCTGCAAGCGCCAACGGGGTTGATCGTATCCCGCGGCGATTTGGCACCGTTCGTGCCTACACTGGCGGGCGTCCCACCGCATATCACTCAGCTCTTCGTAATTTTTGGACCCAGGTAGAAAATCTCCAACTTCTTTCGATGTTTCTCCAGCGGCCATTCGAAATGCATTCGGAAGAATCGGTGACTGATCTTGCCGTGCCAATGCGCAAAATAGCTGCCGCCCGATACCCGTTGAAACATCATGTCCTTGGCAAAGAGATTCTGGTTCGTCGCAGACTCGCCGGTGAACAGTGCCCTGTCGCCGGTGAAGTAGGTATTGATGATCTCTCGCGCCGCTGGTTCTTCCGCTCCATCCTCTGTTCGACTTGTGACGTAGTCATTGAGCACCTTCATAAGGTCCAAGCTGCGATCGCGTAGCGATGCTTCGAAAGGCTCGCGAGCCAGCGCGGGGTTCGAGGCGAGCGCCCCGATCTCGAGATTGGGGAAGCGCTGGCGGGCGGCATCTACCAAGGCCGTCCACGACCGGGTCGGTGCCTCCGCAGCGAGCGCTTGGTCGACGAGCGCGTCGGCCTGCCAGAGATTGGTCACGCTGTACCGGCCGTAACGCTCCTCGCGCAACCCATGATCGACCTCGAGCGGGTTGACCGCGTAGTCGATCTCCCCTCCCACGAAGCTGTACGTAGTGCACTCGGTTCCGACCTTCGTCCTCCGCGCAGCCTCGCCGAGCCCCGTCGCAGTGATTTCGACGTCCCGATACTCGAAATAATCGTCCATTTCGTCCAGCCGGTCGTCCTCAACGAAAGGGCCGGTCCTGTCGAGCCATGAAAAAGTGGCCGCCCTCAGGTCCTTGTCACGCAGTTCAAACAATGCTCGCCTGACGTTGGTCCCGGGAGCGACCAGCGCCTCCTGCAGCGAGCGTGTCGACCGCAGATTCTGACGGATCGCCGGAATTCGGAATCGGGTGGAGATCAGACCACGAAGTGCGCTTTCGAACTCGGTGCGGTTGGCAAATTGTCCCTGCAGAGATGCGTCGTTCAGATACCAGCGCACGTCAACTCCACCCGGCGAGCTGCGCGACGTCTTTATCGCCCTGATCAAAGAACCCGTCCGGCCATTCATTGATGCGGCCCTCACTATCTATTCGCGGACTGGTGACGCCATGTCCCGCCAGCGAGCTGCCGGCGAAGAACAGCAGGCTGAGTTCCGCCGCGGTCAGCACCTTGTCGCGGACCGCGAGTCTAATACCGTTCAGAACATGGTCGCTGTGCGTTTCGATGATGAGCTGTACGCCGGCTGAGGCAAAGGCGGCCAGCATCCGTCCCATGCGCGACTGCGCTTGGGGATGGAGATGCGCCTCGGGGCTGTCGATGACAACGATGTCGCCCGGCTCTGCGGCGAGTAGAGCGACCAGGATCGGGAAGCCGTAGGTCAGGCCGTAGCCGACATTCGCCGGGCGCCTCCATTCACCTGTCTCCGACAGTCGGAATTGTAGCGCCAGCATCGAAGCGACCGGTAAGGACTGCACATTAGCGCTCGCACCCGGAGCGAGACGGCTGAGCCAAGCGTCGATCTGCTTACGAAACGTAATACCGGCTTCGTCCGGGCAGCGCCGAGCCATATCGATCTCGGTGTCCGCGCGTTCGTGGTACCAATAGCTCGCGAACCGTCCGTCGGCACCTACGTCTGGCGCTTGATCGGTGACGCGATCGGGCGTCGGGAAGGCTTCAGCCGGTCCGCCGCGCACCGCACTTAAGTGAACGAGACGCGCCAAGCTAGTAAATAGTTCCGGCCAGTCGCCGCTGCTGCGCTTAGTCACGCTCAGGCTGCGGTCACCGCTCTTGGCGGTCGCGCTCAGCGCGAGCGACCTCTGTTCGCCAAACAATTCGAAACGCGCAGCAGCATCCAGCGATTGCGCGCGAATGACATCGCCGGCGGAGCCGAGGCGCACGATCTCGCCGTTCAAGGGCAAATCGCCCGTCTCGGCATCGAGGGTCCAGGTTCGGCGGCGCGCAGCCTGTGCCAACAGGAGGATCGGCTGCAGCGCGGTCGATTTGCCGGCGCCGTTAAAGCCGCTCAGCACGGTCAGAGATGCCAGCGGAATACGCAGCTGCTCGAAGCACTTGAAGTCCTCGATCTGAAGCGCGTTTAGGATCGGGGCGTTCACAAGAAGTCCTCCACCTTGGCCTCGAGGCTGCCAAATCGCCTATGCACAGCCTGAGTGCTATTAGTAGAATATGTAATCGATTTGCCGAACACGTCGTCTCTCACGAGTTGAACGATGCTTTCGTGGAGAACTTGGTCGCTTTCAGGATCGAACGTTTCGGCGAAGCGCGCGAACACTACGGCGCTCACCTCGAACAGCGAGATATTGATGACGCTTCGCGCGGCCCCGACGAACTCGGACGCCAACGATTTGCGAAAGGCGTGCTGCTGGAATAGTCGGTGGTTAAGCGTCATGGCGGCATCGAATCTATGCCGGAGATCCTGCCGTTCCGACTCAGGACTGTCGGCTAGCAGTTTAAGCCCCTTTGCTAAGAACCCATCCATATCGCCAGTCGTGTAGTTCTGCCACCCGATCAGTGAGAACGAGACGAACCGATTGATGGCCTCGCGGTCTCGCATAGTCTTGCTGTCCAGCGCCCCTGCGGTGGCCGCCCTGAACGGTGCTCCCCCTGCAGCCGATTTGAGCCATTGCGTCGCAGGACCGTTGTAAAGAGCATTCCGCATCTGCTGGCGCGTTAGCATGGCACCGCTGTTAACGCGTTCGAAAATGTCCAGCCGCGCGCGCTCGGGTGCCTTCGCATCGAGGATGTACATTGTAAGCTGCGTATCTGCCACACGCTCCTGCAAGTTTAGCGGCAGTCGCTCGTAGGTCTTTCCTTCCAACTCATGCGATCCAGCGTTTTCCCCACTGACCAGCCCCGACAGCTTTAACTCGCCGCCGAGGAATCGCGCGAAAGTCGTGAGGCGCTGCAAGCCATCGACGACGATGATGCGGCCGTCCGGCGCCTCGGCCACATAGAAGACCGGCAGCGGGATACGCATTATGCAGCTCTCGATGAGCTTGGATTGCTTGACGTTCGGCCACACGAAGTCACGTTGGAAATCGGGGTCCAGGATGTAGCGGCCCTTCTCGATACGGCTCACGACCTCGCCGACGGTGCGCTGCTCAGTGCGCACGAATACGGCATCGAGTGGATAGTCCCCCCAACCGTCGCCGCTTGGATTATCGAGGCCCTCAGGATCCTCGGCGGTATCGGCAGGCGATTGTTCGTTCACGTTCGTTGCCATTCACTGTCTTTCTCGCGGCGATTGAAGCGATGTCTCGTTACACGTTTCCTGGGGAACAATCTCCATTTCTCTTTAGCGGCAGCCATACGCGCCGCCAAGCTTCTGGCGGTCCCAATGTAGAGCGCCATCTTCAGGCAGCGAGAACGACCGACATTTTCGGGAACCCGCGCATTCCTCACGCTGGCAAATTAACCTACACCGGAGTGACCTTCTTTCGATCGACGAATCTGGGCGATCCCGGCGTACACGCGCATGCTGTTGATGCAATCCGCCGGTGGTCCCACCTATACCCCGACCGTAAAAAGGCCGTCTTCCATTAACCCTTCTTGTTGTCACTCGGCACGTGGGGTTCGATCTGCTCGACCGTCTTCTCGTACAGCACAGCCGGCTGCTTCTGTATATCCCAAACATGGAAGACATAAGCCTATCCGAACTTGTTTGCCTGACCCCATTCATTCGCGTCAGAAAAAATCGAAGCGGCGAAGCAATGGTCGGTTTGACCCCAATTGACTTGTTAGCGGTCCGAATTGTCCGGGGTTGTAGGAAAGAACATCGTATCCGACTGTGTTATCCTCAATCGGCATCCACCGCGGTTCGAGAGGAAGGCCTAACGTGGCGAGCCGTTGACGCTCATGTTGGATCGAAAGCTGCTCGGCCCCCCGCGCTCGGCGCAACTTCTCGGCATCACTATGAAGCCGGACGTGGGCCTGAATGTCGTCCCACCATTCGACATCCCCAGCCGACGGTGGCTCATCCAGCAGTCGAGCTTGCCGGACGGCGTATTTTCGAGAACGCCAAGATCGGACGCCTTGATTTTTTTGCCAAGCCAATGCTTCTCAATAAGGTCGGCAGAGAATATCTTTTCGACTACATCGACGACATGAAATCATAAAATTTTGGTGAGGGGGATCGCTCATCCAGGTGAATCCGAAACGCTAAACCAAGCGTGTCGGCGAGCGATTTTGCATTGGCCATGGCCAGAAGCCGTCCGCCCATGTCTGCTGGCATCAATCAGCGTCGACGATCACGCCGCGCCGAGGCGGAGATCGCCTGTCTCGATATGCTGGAGAAACCAGGCATAGGTTTGCTCCAATCCGCTTTGAAGCGAGTACCGCGGCCGCCAGCCCGTGGCAAACAGGCGCGACACGTCCATCAGCTTGCGCGGCGTGCCGTCCGGCTTCGTCGCATCGAATGTGAGCGCCGCCTCGGCGCCGACGACGGCGAGCATGGTGCGGGCCAGCTCGGCAATGGTGATGTCTTCGCCCGAGCCGACATTGACGTGGCTGTCGCCGGCATAGTTTTTCAGCAGCCAGACCAGAGCGTCGGCGGCGTCGTCGACATGCAGGAACTCGCGCATCGGCGTGCCCGATCCCCAGACCTCCAGGGTTTTGTCGCCGGCGCGCTTGGCCTTGTGTGCCTTGCGCATCAGGGCTGGTACGACATGGCTCGTGGAGAGGTCGAAATTGTCGCCGGGGCCATAGAGGTTGGTCGGCATCGCCGAGATGTACTCGACACCATATTGGCGCCGATAGGCCTGGCACAGTTTCAGCCCGGCGATCTTGGCGATCGCATACCATTCGTTGGTCGGTTCGAGCGGACCGGTCAGCAAGGCATCCTCGGCGATCGGCTGCGCCGCAAACTTCGGATAGATGCAGGACGAACCGAGAAACAGCAATTTCCGCACTTCGTTGCGGAAGGCGCTCTCGATGACATTGGTCTGCATGATGAGATTGTCCTGCAGAAAATCGACCGGCAATTTGTTGTTTGCCAGGATACCGCCGACCTTGGCCGCCGCCATCACCACCGCATCCGGCCTGTGGTCTGCCATCCAGCGCCGCACGCCGGCCTGGTCCATCAGGTCGAGTTCATCGCGGGATGCGGTCAGGACCTCGCAGTCCTCGTCCGCCAGCCTGCGCAATATGGCCGATCCGACCATGCCGCGATGCCCGGCCACGAAAACGCGCTTGCCCCTTAGGTCGAAATCCATTGGCGTATCCCTATGCAGAACGGCCGCTATGACCATCTTGCGTCGGCGTGCCGGATGGTCCTGCGTCGGACGCATAGCGCATTCAGATTTGCCGAGACAAGCCAAATCGGAGATTCGGGCGAGCTCTTCTAGTGGTATGGCGGTCAGACACCCGCCACGGCGCACAGGCTCTTCATTCTGGCGACGGCAAGCTCCGGGTCGGCCAGCAATCCGGCCTGGTCGGCGAGGCGGAACACATCGGCATAGTGGCAAATGCCGCGTGCCGATTGCATGCCGCCGACCATCGAAAAATGGTCCTGGTGGCCGTTCAGCCACGCCAGCAAGACGATACCGGCCTTGTAGTATTCGGTCGGCGCCTCGAAGATTTTCCGCGACAGAGGTACCGTCGGCGCCATCAGCGCGTCATAGCCTGAGCGGTCGCCAGCGGCCAGTTTCGCCAGCGCGGCATTGGCGACCGGCGCGATGGCGTCGAAAATACCGAGCAGCGCATGCGAGTGTCTTTCGCCGTCGCCGGCGATCAGCTCGGGATAGTTGAAGTCGTCGCCGGTGAACATGACGACGCCTTCCGGCAGCCGGTTGCGCAGGGCAACTTCTTTGCCGGCATCGAGCAGCGATATCTTGATCCCCTCGACCTTGCCGGCGTGGCGTTCGATGATGGCGACGACCGTATCGAGCGCAGTGTCGAAATCATGGCTGCCCCAATAATTCTTCAGCGCCGGATCGAACATGTCGCCCAGCCAGTGCAGGATGACCTTGCCGGAGGCTTGGCGAAGGATGCGGTCATAGACGCTGGCATAGTCTTCGGGACCCTTGGCGACAGCCGCCAGCGCTCGGCTGGCCATCATGATCGCCTTGCCGCCGAGGCCTTCGATGAAACCGAACTGCTCCTCATAGGCCGCGATGACATCGTCGAGCGTCCTGGCGGCGCCTGGCGCCAGATGGTCTGTTCCGGCGCCTGAGGCGAGATCGGCGCCCTCGACGGTTCGCGCCTCGGCGATCGAGCGGCGGACCAATTCCCTGGCGTTTGCCCAGTCGAAACCCATGCCCCGCTGCGAAGTATCCATCGCCTCGGCGATGCGGAAGCCGAGCCGCCACAGATGATGGCGGAACGCCATCGTGCGCTCCCAGTCGACCGCTGGATGAGCCCACGGATCGGTCATCGCGAGAGGATCGGCAACGACATGGGCGGCGGCATAGGCGATACGCGAAAACCGCGCGCCGATCACCGGCTGTGCCGGCTGGCCGACAAGGCGGTAGCGAGTGCTGCGACCGCCCTCCCCGGGCAAGGCAATGTCCATCGATCTCTCCCTTAATCGCGCTATTAAATGGAACGTTCCAACAAATCAAGGGACCTTTGTGGATTCTCGATCCATACCCCAGAATGCTGCATCGCAGCGATGAAAGCCGTCTAAGAGCGGCATTTAAGCGCCGATTGCCAGATTTTTCGAATTGGGGAAAAATCCTGATTGACTCAAATCCGGCTCAGAATTAGAACGTTCCAATAAATTCGGCCAGAAAACAGCGGAGGACGTATCTGAATGGCCAGCAGGCCCAAGGCGACGATACTCGACATTGCCCGTGAGGCGGGCGTGTCCAAGTCGACGGTGTCGCTGGTGCTGCAGGGCAGCGGTCTGATCCGGCCTGAGACCGCGCTGAAGGTTCGCAAGGCGATCGAGGATGTCGGCTATGTCTACAACCGCGGCGCCGCCAATCTGCGCAAGGCCCATTCCAACGTCATCGGCATGGTCATCAACGACCTTACCAACCCGTTTTTCGCCGAAATGGCGGTCGGCATGGAGCGCGTGTTCCAGTCGGCTGATATCGTGCCGTTCATCGCCAACACGGCGGAGAATCCGGTGCGCCAGGAAGAGGTGCTGAAATCGCTGATGGAGCAAGGTGTCGCCGGGCTGATCGTGTCGCCGGCGCGCGGCACGACCCCTGGTGCTTTCCGTCGCATCGAGATGGCGGGCCTTCCGATCGTCTTCACCATGCGCCGCCTTCCTGAAAGCCGCATCCCGGTGATAGCGCCCGACAATCATCGCGGCGCCTGGCTCGCCACCGCCCATCTGATCGGCAAAGGGCATCGCCGGCTGGCGTTCTTCGGCGGCTCATCGGATCTGGTGGTCTATCACGAGCGGCTGGGCGGTTTTCGCGAGGCCTGCGAGGGGCTCGGCATCGCCAAGCGCGATACATTGGTCGTCGAAGGCGAAACCAGCCGCAAGGGCGGCATTGCCTGCCTGGAGACGGCCCTCGCCATGGCCGAGCCGCCGAGCGCGGCGCTGTGCTTCAACGATGCGGTTGCCTTCGGAGTCATGCTGGCGCTGCGCAAGCGCGGCCTCGAGCCCGGCGCGGATTTCGCTGTTGTCGGCTTCGACGACGTGATCGAAGCCCAGCACTACATGCCGGCGCTGACCAGTGTCGCAGTGGATTCGGCAGGCCTCGGCGAGCGCGCCGCCCATGTCATGCTGAAGATGATCCAGTCGCGCACCACGCGCGCCGAGGATCATATCGGTGCCGTCAACCTCGTCGTCAGGGACAGTTGCGGTCCTGATCGCCGTGCCGGAATGGGAGACGCGGCATGACCGTCAGATGGGGACTGATCGGCGCAAGCACGATCGCCAGGCAATTCGTGATCAACGCCATTCGCGCGCAACCGAACAGCGAGATCGCGGCGGTGATGAGTTCCAGCCCGGAGCGCGCTACGACCTATGCCAAAGAGAACGGCATTGCGCTCGCCGTCTCGACGCTCGATGCATTGCTCGGCTCCGACATCGACGCCGTCTACATCTCGACCACCAACGAATTGCATCTCGAACAGGCACTGGCCGCCATCACCGCGGGAAAACATGTGCTGTGCGAAAAGCCGCTGGCGCTGACCAGCGCCGATGCGCGGAAGATGGTCGCCGCCGCCAAGGCGGCCGGTCTCGTGCTCGGCACCAACCATCATCTGCGCAATGCCGGCTCGCACCGGGCGATGCGCGAAGCCATTGCCGCCGGCCGCATCGGCAAGCCGATTGCCGCGCGCGTCTTCCACTCGGTCTATCTGCCTGAAAATCTGCAGGGCTGGCGCATCACCAGGCCGGAAGCCGGCGGCGGCGTGGTGCTCGACATCACCGTGCACGATGCCGACACGCTGCGCTTCGTGCTCGGCGACGATCCGCTCGAAGTTTCGGCGTTCACCCAGGCCGCAGGCATGGCCAGCGGCGGGCTGGAAGACGGCGCCATGTGCATCTGGCGCTTCAGATCGGGCATCATCGCCCAGTCGCATGAAGGCTTCACCACCAAATTCGCCGGCACCGGCTTCGAGGCGCATGGTAGCGAAGGCTCCCTGATCGCGAAAGATGTGATGACGCAGAAGCCGATCGGCTCCGTGCTGCTGCGCACGGCAAAGGGCGAGGAGGAATTGAGCTTCGACCGCGAAGATCTCTATGTCCGTTCCCTGCGCCAGTTCCACGCGGCGATCGGTGGCGAAGGCCAGCCGTCGGCCACCGGCGAGGACGGCGTCTGGTCGCTGACATCAGCCGAAGCCGCGTTGCGATCCGCGAAGTCCGGAAAATCTGTCGCGATCGATCCTCATCTCGGGGGCGCAGCGTGAGCAAACTCGTCTCCGCAGCGCAAGCCGCCAGCCTGATCATGGACGGCATGGTCGTTTCGGTGTCGTCGTCGAGCGGTCTCGGCTGCCCGGATGCGGTGCTCGCCGCGATCGGCGAGCGCTTCGACGCGGAAGGCCATCCGAAGAACATCACAACGCTGCACCCGATCGCCGCCGGCGACATGTACGGCATCAGGGGTATCGACCATCTGGCCAAGCCCGGCCTGTTGAAGCGCACGCTGTGCGGCTCCTATCCGTCCGGCCCTTCATCCTCTGAACCGCCGCAGATCTGGAAGATGATCGGTGACAATTCGGTCGCCGCCTACAACGTGCCCTCAGGCATCCTGTTCGACATGCATCGCGAGGCCGCTGCCAAGCGCCCCGGCGTGCTGACCAAGGTCGGCCTCGACACCTTCGCCGACCCGCGTCATCAGGGCTGCGCCATGAATGCGGCGGCCAGCGAGCCGATCGTTTCGGTGCAGCAGTTCGACGGCGAGGAATGGCTCTATTTCCGCTCGATCGTGCCTGATGTCTCCATCATCCGCGCCACCACCGCCGACGAGCGCGGCAACCTCACCTATGAGCACGAGGGCGCTTATCTCGGCGGGCTGGAGCAGGCGCTCGCCGCCCGCAACAATGGCGGCATCGTCATCGCGCAGGTCAAGCGCGTCGTCGAGAACGGCACGCTGAAACCGCATGACGTACGCGTGCCCGGTGTGCTGGTCGACCATATTGTGGTGGCACCCGACCAGTTGCAGACGACGCTGACACCCTACGACCCGGCCATCTCCGGCGAGATCTTCCGGCCGCTGTCGACTTTCCGCAACGCCGAGATGAGTGTCCAGAAGGTCATCGCGCGACGCGTCGCCATGGAGCTTGCCGACGGCATGGCCGTCAACATTGGCTTCGGCATCTCGGCCAACGTGCCGCGCATCCTTATCGAGGAAGGCCAGCACGGCAAGGTCACCTGGGTGATCGAACAGGGCGCGGTCGGCGGCGTGCCGCTGCTCGATTTCAAGTTCGGCTGCTCGTCGAACGCCGACGCCTTCATGCCTTCGCCACACCAGTTCACCTACTTCCAGGGCGGCGGTTTCGACGCGTCGCTGCTGTCCTTCCTGCAGATCGACCGCCACGGCTCGGTCAATGTGTCGAAGCTTTCGGCCAGACCGCATGTCACCGCCGGCGCCGGCGGTTTTGTCGACATCACCGCGCGGGCGAAGAAGATCGTCTTTTCCGGTTTCTTCAATGCCGGCGCCAAACTGTCGCTGGCCGATGGCGGCATCCGCATCGACGGGGAAGGCAAGGTCAAGAAGCTGGTCGGTGAGGTCGAGCACATCTCCTTCTCGGGCAAGCGCGCCGTCGCGCAAGGACAGGACATCACCTATGTCACCGAGCGCTGCGTCATGGAGCTGACGCCGGATGGGCTGATGGTGACTGAGTTGGCACCGGGCATCGACCTCGAGCGGGACGTGCTGGCGCAGGCCGAGATCCCGCTCGCCGTCGCCAACGACCTGAAGGTCACGCCGGACGCGCTCTACCGTGACCGGCCGATCGGACTGTTGCTCAATGGCGGCGCCTCGCTTGGAGGCGCGCATGGCTGAGCGTCTCGTCAGCTTTGAAACAGACGGTGCCATCGGCATCGTCACGCTGCGCCGACCGGAGAAATTCAACGCGCTCGACATCGCGATGCTGCGCGCGCTGGAAGCCGTACTCGATACGGCCGAGGCCGCGGACGGCGTCCGCGTCGTGCTGCTGCGCGGCGAAGGCAAGGGTTTTTGCGCCGGCGGCGACGTCGAAGCCTGGTCGCAAATGAGTCCCGCCGATTTCCAGGTGCAATGGGTTCGCTACGGCCACCGCGTCTTCGATCGGCTGGCGCGGTTGCGGCAGCCGACGATCGCCGTTCTGTCCGGCCATGCGCTGGGCGGCGGCCTGGAACTGGCGGTCGCCTGCGACTTCCGCGTCGCCGAGGCGCAGGTGAAATTAGGTTTTCCGGAAACCTCGATCGGCGTGGTGCCCGGCTGGTCCGGCACGCAGCGCGCGGTGCGCCGCTTCGGCGCCCAGACGGTGCGGCGCATGGCGCTTGGCGGAGAACTGTTCGTGGCTGCCGAAGCACTCGTTCTGGGCATCGTCGACCGGGTGGTCGAAACGGGCAACGCATTCACCGAGGCCAGGGCCTGGGCCGGCAAGATCGCCGAGCGCGGCCCGCTGGCAACCGAAGCAGCCAAGCTGATGATCGCGGTCGCCGAGGGCGAGGAAAGTGCCGCCGCGACAGAGGCGCTGGCCAGCGGCTTCATCGCGCGGACCGGAGACCTCAAGGTCGGTGTCGACGCCTTCAAGGCCAAGCGGAAACCAGCGTTTTCAAGATCCTAGAATGCAAGCGGAACCCAGAACTCACATGAACTTGCCCCTCACCATCGCCATGCCCGCCGAGGCATCCGCAGCACCGAAGACCTACCGGCTGCTGATCGACGGCAAGTTCGTCGATGCCCGCGACGGCCGCACGCTGGAGCGCAACAGCCCCGGCCACGGCTTCACCGTTTCGCGCTATGCGCAAGCCGGCGCGGCGGAAGTCGAGGCGGCGGTACAGGCCGCGCACAAGGCTTTCGAGACCGGCCCCTGGCCGCGCATGAAGGCCGGCGAGCGCGCCGCGATCCTGCTCAAGGCAGCAGACCTGATCGAGGCGCGGCTCGAGGAGATTGCCCGGCTCGACGCGCTGGAATCCGGCAAGCCGATCGCCCAGGCGCGCGGCGAGATCGGCGGCGCCGTCGACATCTGGCGCTATGCCGCGGCGCTTGCCCGCACGCTCCATGGCGAAACCTACGCCAACCTCGGCGATGCCATGCTGGGCGTCGTGCTGCGTGAACCGATCGGCGTCGTCTCGATCATCACGCCGTGGAATTTTCCGTTCCTCATCGTCAGTCAGAAACTGCCGTTCGCGCTCGCCGCCGGCTGCACGGCGGTGGTCAAGCCGAGCGAGATGACCTCGGCCTCGACCTTCGTGCTCGGCGACATCCTGATGCAGGCCGGCTTGCCGGACGGCGTCGTCAACATCCTCGCCGGACTGGGCGCCGATGTCGGCGCGCCGATGGTCAGCCATCCGCTGGTCGAGATGGTGTCGTTCACCGGCTCCACCCGGGTCGGCAAGATGACCATGGCGTCGGCTGCGAACGCGCTGAAGAAGGTCTCGATGGAGCTCGGCGGCAAGAACGGCCAGATCGTCTTTCCAGATGCCGACCTCGAAGCCGCGGCCGACGCGGCGGTGTTCGGCGGCTTCTTCAACGCCGGCGAATGCTGCAACGCCGGCAGCCGGCTGATCGTCCATGAGGCGATCGCCGACGACTTCCTCGGCGCAGTGAAGGCGCTTACCGCCAGGGTCACCGTCGGCGATCCGCTCGACGACAGCACCAAGGTCGGCGCGATGATCTCTTCCGAGCACCTCTCCAAGGTCACCGGCTACGTGGCGGCGGCGGCAAACGACGGCAGCAGCGTCTATAGCGGCGGCAAGCAGATCGCCTCCAATGCCGGTCAGTATCTCGATCCGACCATCCTTCGCGGCGTCACCGAAGACATGGCCATTGCACGTGAGGAAGTGTTCGGCCCGGTGCTGTCGGTGTTGACGTTTGGATCGATTGAAGAGGCGTTGCGCATCGCCAACAACACGCCCTATGGTCTATCGGCGGGTGTGTGGAGCGCCAGCATCGACACCTGCATGTCGGTGGCGCGGAGTGTGCGTTCGGGAACCGTTTGGGTGAACACGTTCATGGAAGGTTATCCCGAGCTGCCTTTCGGAGGCTACAAGCAATCCGGTCTCGGACGCGAACTCGGCAAGCGCGCCGTCGAGGACTATACCGAGGAAAAGACAATCCAGTTTCATCGCGGCCAGCGCACCGGATGGTGGGTCGGCTGAGCTGTGAAGAACCCGGCGGACAGCCGCCGGTCGTGTAGCTGCAACAAGGGAGGAAGTACATGTTGCGCAAACTGCTTATCGGAACGGCTCTCGGCTCGGGTCTTGCGTTCGCGGCCCATGCCCAGGACGTCAAGGAAGTCGAGATGCTGCATTGGTGGACGTCTGGCGGCGAAGCGGCTGCCTTGAACGTGCTCAAGGAGGATCTGGCCAAGCAAGGCTTTGCCTGGAAGGACGTGCCTGTGGCCGGCGGCGGCGGCGACGCCGCCATGACCGCGCTGAAGGCGATGGTCGCGGCGGGCAACTACCCGACTGCCTCGCAGATGCTCGGCTATACCGTGCTCGATTACGCGGCTGCCGGCGTAATGGGCGACCTGACCGAGACGGCGGTAAAGGAAGGCTGGGACAAATCCGTGCCGGCCGCCCTGCAGAAATTCTCGGTCTATGACGGCAAGTGGGTCGCGGCTCCGGTCAACGTCCACTCCGTCAACTGGCTGTGGATCAACAAGGCGGTGATGGACAAGATCGGCGGCACCGAGCCCAAGACCTTCGACGAATTCATCGCGCTGCTCGACAAGGCCAAGGCGGCGGGCGTCATCCCGCTCGCGCTTGGCGGCCAGAACTGGCAGGAAGCCACCATGTTCGATTCGGTCGTGCTGTCGACCGGCGGACCTGAGTTCTACAAGAAGGCCTTCAACGACCTCGACGAAGAGCAGCTGAAATCCGACACGATGAAGAAGTCGTTCGACAACCTCGCCAAGCTCGTCACCTATGTCGACCCGAACTTCTCCGGCCGCGACTGGAACCTTGCCACCGCCATGGTCATCAAGGGCGATGCGCTGGTGCAGGTCATGGGCGACTGGGCCAAGGGCGAATTCAACGCCGCCAAGAAGACCCCGGGCACCGACTTCCTGTGCTATCGCTTCCCGGGCACCGACGGCAGCGTGGTCTACAACTCCGACATGTTCGGCATGTTCGACGTTCCGGAGGACCGCAAGGCCGCGCAGGCCGCCTTGGCCACCGCAACTTTGTCGAAGAGCTTCCAGTCGGCCTTCAACGTCGTCAAGGGCTCCGTCCCGGCCCGTACCGACGTGCCCGACACCGATTTTGACGCTTGCGGCAAGAAGGGCATGGCCGACCTGAAGGCCGCCAACGAAGGCGGCACGCTGTTCGGTTCGCTGGCGCAAGGCTATGGCGCGCCGCCGGCCGTCGCCAATGCCTACAAGGACGTCGTCTCGAAATTCGTCCACGGCCAGATCAAGACCTCGGACGAGGCCGTGACCCAATTGGTCAACGCGATCGAAGACGCCAAGTAGGAATCAGGCATGAAAGGACCTTCCCCGCTCCGGTGGGGAAGGTTCCACCAAGCCAGGATGGTCGGCTTCTGGTCGGAATGGCGCCGGCGATCAACCAACACGCCCCGTCTCGACGGGGCTATCCTTCCCCGCCTGGCGGTGAAGGGACCCGCGAGGGAGGAGCCCATGACAACGGTCGCGA
The DNA here is from genome assembly GCF_055811595.1 of Mesorhizobium sp. WSM4814. Lineage (NCBI taxonomy): Bacteria > Pseudomonadati > Pseudomonadota > Alphaproteobacteria > Hyphomicrobiales > Phyllobacteriaceae > Mesorhizobium > Mesorhizobium sp. WSM4814. Next base: position 7,421 of record NZ_JBVVQT010000001.1, on the reverse strand, counting down.
CCCAGATCAAGCTGACGCCGGAGCATAATGCGCGCCCGGGCGCGTCGGTGCGTTCGCGCCTGCAGGACGCGCTGCCGAAGATCGTACTGGCGCCAAGCTTTGCGATCACCATCGTCTTCGTCTACGGCTTCATCCTGTGGACGGTCTATCTGTCCTTCACCAATTCCAAGACCTTCCCGTCCTATGCGTTGACTGGGCCGCGTGCCTATCAGCGGCTGTGGCGCTGGACCTTCGAGAGCGACCCGCCGTCGAGCTGGTACACGTCGATCACCAATATGGGCATTTTCGGCTTTCTCTACATCTTCATCTGCCTGGCGCTCGGCCTTTTCCTGGCGATCCTGCTCGACCAGAAAATCCGCGGCGAAGGCATGTTGCGGCCGATCTATCTTTATCCGATGGCGCTGTCCTTCATCGTCACCGGCGTCGCCTGGAAATGGTTCCTCGATCCCGGCCTCGGCCTGGAGCAGACGCTGCACCAGTGGGGCTGGACGAGCTTCCATTTCGACTGGATCAAGAACAAGGATTTCGTCATCTACACCGTGGTCATCGCAGGCGTCTGGCAGGCCTCGGGCTTCATCATGGCGATGTTCCTCGCCGGCCTGCGCGGCATCGACGGCGAGATCATGAAGGCGGCGCAGATCGACGGCGCCACCACGTTCCAGCTCTATCGCCGGATCGTCATCCCGCTGCTGCGGCCGGTGTTCCTCTCGGCCTTCATCGTGCTCGCTCACCTCGCCATCAAGTCCTACGACCTGGTCGTAGCACTGACCAGCGGCGGGCCGGGCGGCTCGGCCTGGCTGCCGTCGAACTTCATGTACGAGTACACTTTCAAGCGCAACGAAATGGCCGTCGGCTCGGCCAGCGCCGTGATCATGCTGATGACCATCACCGCGATCATCGTGCCCTATCTCTATTCCGAGCTCAGGGAGCGACCGCGATGAGCGTCATTGCCACGCCCGCTCGCCAGAGCACTGGCGGTATCAGCGCCAGGACCGTCAACCGCATCGTCATCTACGGCCTGCTGGCGCTGTTCGCGCTGTTCTACCTGATGCCGCTGTTCGTCATGCTGGTGACCTCGTTCAAGACCATGGACGAGATCCAGAACGGCAACCTGCTGGCGCTGCCGCAGGCGCCGACCTTTGAGCCGTGGCTGAAGGCGTGGGGCGAGACCTGCGTCGGCCTGACCTGCGCCGGCATCAAGGGCTATTTCTGGAATTCCATCAAGATGGTGGTTCCGGCGGTGCTGATCTCGACGCTGCTCGGCGCGCTCAACGGCTATGTCCTGACCAAATGGCGCTTCCGCGGCCACACGCTGGTTTTCGGGCTGATGCTGTTTGCCTGCTTCATCCCTTTCCAGTCGGTGCTGTTGCCGATGGCGACGATCCTCGGCAGCCTCGGCCGCTTCGGCGTGACGCTGCGAAACGCAACGGGATTTTCATTCGGCCTGGGCAATCCGACGGTCAACCTGGTCTTTGTCCACGTCGTCTACGGGCTCGGCTTCACCACTTTGTTCTTCCGCAATTATTACGAGGCGTTCCCGACCGAACTGGTCAAGGCGGCACAGGTCGACGGAGCCAGCTTCTTCCAGATTTTCCGGCGCATCATGCTGCCGAATTCGATGCCGATCTTCGTCGTCACCGTCATCTACCAGTTCACCAACATCTGGAACGACTTCCTGTTCGCCTCGGCCTATGCCGGCACCGGCGACGCGATGCCGATGACCGTGGCGCTGAACAACGTCGTCAACACCTCGACCGGTGTCGTCGAATACAACGTCAACATGGCGGCGGCGATGATCGCCGCACTGCCGACCCTTCTCGTCTATGTGGTCGCTGGCCGCTATTTCGTGCGCGGCCTGATGGCCGGCGCCGTCAAAGGATAATCGAATGGCTTTTCTCGAAATCAATGGGCTGAGGAAGCGGTTCGGATCGGTCGAGATCCTGAAGGGAATCGACCTCGATCTCGAAAAGGGCGGCTTCCTCGTGCTGGTCGGCCCGTCCGGCTGCGGCAAGTCGACCTTGCTCAACACCATCGCCGGCCTGGAAACCATCACTGAAGGCGAAATCCGCGTCGACGGCCGGACGATCAACGATCTCCACCCTTCGAAGCGCGACATCGCCATGGTGTTCCAGAGCTACGCGCTCTATCCGAACATGACCGTCGCGGGGAACATTGCCTTCGGCATGGAGATGCGCGGCGTGCCGGCCCAGGAGCGCCAGAAGGCGATCGACAAGGTGGCGAAGGTGCTGCAGATCGGCCACCTCTTGCAGCGCAAGCCGAGCCAGCTTTCCGGCGGCCAGCGCCAGCGCGTCGCCATGGGCCGGGCGCTGGTGCGCGACCCCAAGCTCTTTCTCTTCGACGAGCCGCTCTCCAATCTCGACGCCAAGCTGCGTGTCGACATGCGCATCGAGATCAAGCGGCTGCACGCAACCACCGGCACCACGATCGTCTACGTCACCCACGACCAGATCGAGGCGATGACGCTGGCCACCAAGATCGCGGTGATGCGCGACGGCGAGGTGCAGCAGTTCGGCACGCCTGCCGAAATCTACAACAACCCGACCAACCTGTTTGTTGCCGACTTCATGGGCTCGCCGGCGATGAACCTGATCCCGGCGACGATCGGCGGCAATGGCAACGCGCTTTCCGTGGTGCTGCAGCGCGAGGCGCGCGAGCCGATCTCGCTGCCCCTGGCCGATGCGCCGACGGGCCTGTCGGCATTCCACAGCAAGCCGATCATCTTCGGCGTCCGCCCCGAGGCCCTGACCGATCCTGAAGGCGCCGAACGCAACGCATCGAACATCGCCACTGCCGCCTGTCATATCGAAGTCGTGGAACCGGCCGGCTCCGATACCTTCGCCGTCACCAATCTCGGCGGCAAGGCGGTGGTGGCGCGTCTGCGCGCCGACGCCAACATCCAGCCGGGCACCGTCACGCCGCTCGCCTTCAACCTGACCAAGGCGGTGTTCTTCGATCCAGCGACCGAGAACCGCATCCTCTGACAGCCATGACAAACCCGGACATCGTCATCATCGGCTCCGGCATCGGCGGCGCCACGATCGCTTCCGGCCTTGCCGGCAGTGGCGCCTCGATCCTGATGCTGGAGCGCGGCGAACTATTGCCGGCGACGCCGCACACGCGCGACACGCGCGCCATCTTCGTCGACGGCCACTACCGGCCGAAGGAGATGTGGCGCGAGGCCGGGGGTGCTGCGTTCAATCCCGGCAATTATTACTATGTCGGCGGCAATTCGAAATTCTATGGCGCAGTGCTGATCCGCTACCGCAAGGAAGACTTTTCGGAGATGGAGCACTATGGCGGCGTCTCGCCGGCCTGGCCGTTCTCCTATGAGGAATTCGAGCCCTGGTATTCCAAGGCCGAGCAGCTTTTTCGCGTGCGCGGCGCACTCGGCGAAGACCCGACCGAACCGTTCCACTCGATCCCCTACCCCTTCGGGCCGGTGCCGGACGAGCCGCCGATCGCCCGCGCCCGCGCCGAACTCATGGGCCTCGGCCTGCATCCGGCATCGCTGCCGCTCGGCGTCGACATCGATGCCTGGCTAAAGGACGGCAAGACAGGCTGGGACGCGTTTCCCAACACCGGGACCGGTAAGGTCGACGCCCAATCGGGGCCCCTGACAGCGGCACTTGCCGACCGGAACATCAGGCTTGAGACCGGTGCTCATGTCGAATACCTTGAAGCCTCATCGGATGCCAGGACGATCGCCGCCGTTCACTATCGCCAGGACGGCAGGCTGAAGAAAGTGACGCCGAAACTGGTCATCCTCTCGGCTGGCGCGGTCAATTCCGCCGCCATCCTGCTGCGTTCGCCGTCCCCGAACGGAAACGGCCTTGCCAACCGCTCCGACCAGGTCGGCCGCAACTTCATGAACCACAATTCGAGCGCCATGCTGGCGATCGATCCGCGCCGCAGGAACACCTCCGTCTACCAGAAGACGCTGATGCTCAACGACTACTATCTATCCGACGGCAAGGGCGGCAAGCCGCTCGGCAACGTCCAGCTTCTCGGCAAGATCGACGGTCATATCCTGAGGGCCAACGTCAAGCTTGCACCCAAATTCGCGCTGGACTTCATGGCCGGCCACGCCGTCGACTGGTACCTGATGTGCGAGGACCTGCCGGACCCCGAAAGCCGCATCATGGTCGACGGCAAGGACATCGTCATGCAGTGGCGGCGCTCCAACATGCAGTCGCTCGACGGGCTGACCAAGGTGATGCGCGAGAACTTCCGCGCCTGCGGCTATCCGATCGTCCTGTCGCGGCCTTTCGACAAGCGCACGCCGTCGCACCAGTGCGGCACGGTCAAGATGGGCGACGATCCGGCAACCTCGCCGCTCGACCCGTTCTGCCGCTCGTTCGACCACAAGAACCTGTTTGTCGTCGACGCTGGCTTCCTGCCGAACTCGGCCGCAGTCAATCCGGCGCTGTCGATCGCCGCACAAGCGCTGCGCGTCGCCGACCACATCCGCAAGAGCGAGCTTGTCCTATGATCGGTCTGCGCCGCCCCTCATCCGCCTGCCGGCACCTTCTCCCCGTGAACGGGGAGAAGCCTGCTGGCCGCAACCTCGGCGCCTTTTTTGCAACGCTGGCGATTGGCGAAGCAGGCGATGAAGGCGTCCTTCTCCCCGTCACTATACGGGGAGAAGTGCCCGGCAGGGCGATGAGGGGCGGCGCTGACGTCCAAAGGAACATCTTCACATGAGCCGTCCGGCAGCCATCATCACCGGCGGCGCGCGCGGCATCGGCCTTGCCTGCGCCGAGGCGCTGGCCGATGCCGGCTTCGATATCCTTGTCGTGGACCTTGCCGAAAAAGCCGGCGACGGGGTTGCCGCTGACATCACCGCCCGCGGCGCGAAATTCGCCTACCACAGCAGTGACATTGCCGACCTCGACGACCATGCCGCATTGGTCGATGCCGCGACGAGCGCCTTCGGCCGCATCGACTGCCTGGTCAACAATGCCGGCATCGGCGCCGTGGTACGTGGCGACCTGCTGGAATTGAAACCGGAAAACTTCGACCGGATCCTCGCCATCAACCTGCGCGGCACCGTCTTCCTCAGCCAGGCCGTTGCCAGGGCGATGCTTGCGGCGCCGGGTGACCACCCGAAATCGATCATCACCATCACCTCGGTCAGCGCCGAAATGGCCTCGCCGGAACGTGCCGACTACTGCATCTCCAAGGCCGGACTTTCGATGTGGGTGAAAACCTTGGCGCTACGCCTCGCCGCCGAAAACATTGGTGTGTTCGAGCTGCGGCCGGGCATCATCCACACCGACATGACCGCGGGGGTAACCGCCAAATACGATGCGTTGATCGACGGCGGGCTGGTGCCGGCAAGGCGCTGGGGCGAAGCCGCCGATGTCGGCGCCGCCGTAGTGGCACTCGCCGGCGGCAAGCTCGGCTTTTCGACCGGCTCGATCATCAATGTCGACGGTGCGCTGTCGGTGCCGAGGCTGTGAACAGGTGACGCCATGACCGACTACATCATCGTCGGCGCCGGCCCGGCCGGCTGCGTGCTGGCCAACCGGCTGAGCGAAGAGCCATCGAATTCAGTGCTGCTGCTCGAGGCCGGCGGCAAGGACTGGCACCCGCTGATCCACATGCCGGCCGGCTTCGCCAAGATGACCAAGGGCATCGCCGCCTGGGGCTGGTCGACCGTGCCGCAAAAGCACATGAAGGACCGCGTCTTCCGGTACACACAGGCCAAGGTGATCGGCGGCGGCTCCTCCATCAACGCCCAGATCTACACACGCGGCAATGCCCGCGACTACGACGCCTGGGAGAAGGAAGAAGGCCTTGCCGGCTGGGGCTATCGCGACCTGCTGCCCTATTTCAAGCGGGCCGAGAACAACCAGCGCTACGCCAACGATTTTCACGGCGACCAGGGTCCGCTCGGCGTGTCGAACCCGATTGCGCCGCTGCCGATCTGCGAGGCTTATTTCCGCGCTGGGCAGGAGATGGGCATTCCCTTCAATCCGGACTTCAACGGGGTAGCCCAGGAAGGCGTCGGCTATTACCAATTGACGCAGAAGGACGCGAGACGCTCCTCTGCCTCGGTCGCCTATCTCAGGCCGATCCGCGCGCGAAAAAACCTGACCGTTAGGTCGGATGTGCTGGTGACGCGCATCGTCATCGACAAGGGCCGCGCCACTGGCGTCGAGATCGTCGACAGGCCGGGCGGCGAGAAGAAAATCCTGCGCGCCGAGCGCGAAGTCATCGTCTCGTCCGGCGCCATCGGCTCGCCGAAGCTGCTGATGCAGTCGGGCATCGGCCCGGCCGACCATCTGAAGTCGGTGGGCGTGACGCCGGTGCACGATCTGCCCGGCGTCGGTTCCAACCTGCAGGATCATCTCGACCTGTTCGTCATTGCCGAATGCACCGGCGACCACACCTACGACAACTACGCCAAGCTGCACCGGACGGTGTGGGCCGGCCTGCAATACCTGCTGTTGAAAAAAGGCCCGGTTGCCTCCAGCCTGTTCGAGACCGGCGGCTTCTGGTACGCCGACCCGACCGCCGCCTCGCCCGACATCCAGCTGCATCTCGGCCTCGGCTCCGGCATCGAGGCCGGCGTCGAAAAACTGAAAAATCCGGGCGTGACGCTGAACTCGGCCTTCCTGCGCCCGCGATCGCGCGGCACGGTGCGGCTGAACAGCGCCGACCCCGCCGACCACCCGCTGATCGACCCGAACTACTGGTCCGATCCCTACGATCGTGACATGTCGATCAAGGGGCTCAGGCTGGCGCGCGAGATCATGTGGCAGAAAGCGCTGGCCTCCTACGTGCTGCGCGAGGTGCTGCCGGGACCGGCACTCACCAGCGACGACGAGCTGTTCGACTATGCCTGCCGCAGTTCCAAGACCGACCACCACCCTGTCGGCACCTGCCGCATGGGCCATGACACGATGAGCGTGGTGACGCCGGATCTCAGGCTGCGCGGTATCGAGGGCTTGCGCGTCTGCGACGCTTCGGTGATGCCGCGCATCCCCTCCTCCAACACTAATGCGCCAACGATCATGGTCGGCGAAAAGGGCGCCGATCTGATCCTTGGCCGCGAACCACTGCCGCCGGCCGTGTTTTCCACCAACCAAGCCCCATGAGATTCCAAGATGATCAGGCACTGTATTTTCGTTCGATTCCGCAATGACGTCACCGACGACGAGCGCGCGGCAATCCATGCCGATCTTGAGGCGCTGCGGTCGGTGATCGACGGCATGGCCAAGGTCGAATTCAGCGCCAATGTCAGCCCAGAACCGTTCGCGCGCGGCTTCACGCACGGCTTCACCATCGACTTCAGCGATGCCGCCGCACGCGACGCCTACCTAGAGCGGGATGAAGAGAGGCTGAATCGAAGGGGGATTCCCAAATCAGCGGGGATTTGATTCAACATGCTGGCTGGG